>NZ_RAWD01000045.1:0-38205 GCF_003612065.1 Corallococcus sp. CA047B | reverse complement strand
GTTCGTGCCCCGGGGGGAGTGGGTGTACCGGCTCGTCTTCGCCTGGCCCCACGCCTATGCCTCCTATGGGCGGGTGGTGGAGCGGATGATGGCGGACGTGCGCTTCGAGGAGCCCGCGGGGCTGAGGGTCGCCCGGGCCCGGGCGCTGCTGGTGCCGGGCGTGGCGGGCCCCTTGCGTGAGTTGGGGCGTGCGCTGCGGCGGTGGGGACTGCCGGCGGACGCGGTGGAGCCCCTGGCCTCGGCGGTGCGGCTGGCGCCGGCGCACGTGGACACGCGGGTGGAGCTGGCCCGGGCGTTCTTTGAATCCGGGCAGGTGGAGGAGGGCTGTCACGCCGCGGCGGAAGCGCGCGTGTACGGGCCGTCCGACACGGGGGCGATGGAGGCGGGGGTGCGGTGCGAGCTGGCGCGGGGGGACACGGCGCAGGCCCTGCTGCGGTTGGAGGAGGCCCTTCGCCTGGATCCGCGCGATGCCCGGCTGCGCGCGGCCGAGGGCGCGTTGAAGGCGGCGCTCGAAACGGCGGCACCGTAGGCGGGGCGCCGCGAACCCGGCGGCGCTCGCGTCCTCCGCCTGTCGTTCGACGGAGGCTCCCGTCCATGACGCGTTCAACGCGACGGCTGCCTGGGGCGCGTGAGGGAGCGCGCGGCCTGCCGGCTCACGCAGGCGATGAACGCTTCGGCGCTTGTCGTCGACTCCCGCGGGCGCCGAACGCTTCGGTTCGACTTCAGCGCTCACCGAACGGGCGCACGACGAGCCCCGCGCCCAGCATCCCTTCGTCACGCCGGGACAGTCCCGCGTCACCGCGCACGCCCGTGGCCGCGAGGCGCAGGGCCACCGGTGCATCGTTGATCGCGAGGAGCACGTGCTCCAGCGCGACCTCTCCCCGAGCGCGGAAGTGGGAGCCACCATCGAAGTCGAAAGCCCAGCCCGCGAGCCCCGTCACGCGCAGCGCCCACCGTCCGTCCCGCGTCTCCCAGCCCGTGTCGAGCATCAGCGATGTGAAGGGCGACACTTCGTGCGTGGTGCCGTCCCGGTCGTGGCGCAGGGTGTGACTGGCGGCGGGTCCCACGGCCAGCCAGCCCCATTCGCTGTTCGTGCGCACGGGGTCCAGCAGCAGGCCCACGCGTCCGGTCTCCAGCGTCCAGCCCGGTCCCTCCCAGACGCGCCGCTCCAGGTGGGCCGCACGCACGGCCATGGCCACGTCGAAGGGGAAGGGGATGCGCACGGGCCTCCCCAGGGACACGAGCAGCGAGCCCTCGTCCACATGCCTTCGCAGCAGTCCTTCGTACCCGGTGAAGGTCAGGGCCTTGCGCGTGCCTCCCCAGGCCTCCGTCATGAAGAGGCGATGTGAGTCGAACCAGCTCGAGTCCACCTTGCTGTCGCTGGTGCGCACCACCCTCACGAGGATGCCGGTGCGCAGGAGCAGGGCGGCCTCCGCGTCCTGCAGGTGGAGCCCGGCGCCCAGCACCCATCCGGTCCCGGGATCGAAGCAGGTGGGGAATGTCTCCCCGGCGTCCGTGCGGCCCTCGCAGGCCACGTCCGGGGAGGGCAGGGTGCTCAGGAGCAGGGCCAGCGCGAGCGCCACCATCCGCGCCTACTCCTTTCCGCCATGCGCCATGGGGGCATTGCGCCGCGCCGGAGCCCACAGGGAGAAGCGCAGCCCCGCCTGCGCGGACCACTCCCAGCCGGCGGGCGCGTTCGCCAGGTCGTCGCGCCACGTCCCGCGTCCATCCAGCGTCAGGCTCACGGGCTGGTCGTTGATGGCCAGGGCGATGACCTCGTAGCCCGCGCGCAGCCGCAGCCGTTCCGGGCGCAGGGGCCGTCCCTCCACGCGCTCCGCGAGCAGGACCTTCTGGGCCTCCGCGCCAAAGAGCACATGGTGGAAGCCGTTCCTGTCCAACGTGAGGTCCCCCTCCAGCGCCGCGGCGGGGACCAGCGTGAAGAAGCCGTTCGTCCGGTCGCGCTCCACCGTGGGCCCCGCCCGCACGCGCACGTAGGACACCAGGTCGCGCGAATGCCACAGGTCCAGCGTCACGTGCGTGGAGCCCAGGGCCAGGAAGTCCGCCTTCACGTCCTCGCGGCGGACCTGCTCGGCGTGGAGCACCTCCAGCCAGAAGCCCAGGTTGGCGAAGACGTCGAAGCGCCGGGGCTTGCCGTAGAACGTCGTCACCCGGAAGAGCGGTTCGTCGCGCTCGCTGCGGAAGTCGTAGCGCAGGAGCGTGGCGTCGAAGGACGACGCGTCCCCCAGGTACAGCTCCGTGTCCAGGAGCGTCATGCGGTGCAGTTGCCCGGGGTCGCCCGGCCACTCCAGGTCCACGCCGAAGTCCACCCGCACGCGGTCGTCGCGCCCCTCCGTCTCACGCAGCCAGCGCGGCGCCCAGGCGCCCCCCACCCGGATGCGCCGGTGCAGGTCGAAGTTGTACTGCAACACCCGCCCGCGCTCGTCGCGGAACCAGCCTGGAGGCGCCTCCGCGATGGCGGGCACCAGCCGGTAGTCTCGCGCCAGCTCGGCGGGCATCACCTCCAGGCACATGGACACCCGGTCCAGCGGCTGGCCCGTCTCGTGTCCCTCCGAGTCCAGCTCCCAGGCCGGGGCGACCAGGCACTCCTTCTTCGTCTCGTCACACTGCGCGCGCCACTGCCCCGAAGGGACCGCGGGCGTGGGCGGAAGGGTCAGGCACAGCACCCGCTGGTCCGGGGACTGGCGGGGTGAGCCCGCGTCCGGCACGGCCAACTGGACGGCCCACGCCTCCGCGCGGGGTTGCTTCAGGGCCTCGGTCAGGGCCTTCACCGGCGCGTCTGTCGGAACCTCGGCCGGAGCTTCGGCCGGAGCTTGGGGCACCGCCGCCTCCGGTATCTCCACCTGCCCGAGCAGGAGGGCACAGCCCAGGGTCACCGCTGAGACCAGCATCACTTCTCCTCGACGAGGTCCCCGCGCTCCGGCCGCGCGGGTGCACCTTGTGACGGGACGGCCAATACAAGGCCCGTGCCCCAGGCTGGCGGACGGGCTTTCGCGGACTTGCCCCGGCCGACTGTGCAGGCGCCTGCACACCGCCTGCACAGTCTGGGGCGCGCACTGACGCGAGAATGGCGCACCCCCGTCCAGGTCGGTCGACCGGCGGGGGTGGGGGGGATATAAGCCCCCCGGCCCCGTGCCTCGCACGAAGGGCCCGTCCCGGACGACGAAGGAGCACGTGCGCGTGGCAAGCGACGGCGAACAGACCCCGCAGCGGGAAGAGACCTTCACCCAGGCCATCCTCGGTGAGGACACCCTGACGTCGGCATGGGTGAAGAAGTGGTTGGCCCTGCCCTTCAGCGCGCGCGTGGTCCTGGCGACCGCGGGCTTCGCGGCGCTGCTCTTCGTGCCCTACCTGGGCGCGGTCGGCCTGTGGGACCCCTGGGAGACGCACTACGGCGAAGTCGGCCGGCAGATGATCCAGCGCAGCGACTACGTCTATCCCTTCTGGGAGAACGCGTGGTTCTTCTCCAAGCCGCCCCTCACCATGTGGATGCAGGCGCTGGGAATGAACATCGTCGGCGCCCTCCGGGGTGACGGCGCCATGGGCCTCTACACGGAGTGGGGCATGCGCATGCCCTTCGCGCTCCTGAGCATCGCGGCCGTGTCGCTGCTGTCCCTGGCCGTGGCCCGGGTGGTGAACGCGCGCGCGGGCCTGGCCACCGGCTTCGTGCTGGCCACCATGCCGCTGTACTTCCTGCTCACCCGGCAGACCGTCACCGACACGCCCTTCGTCACCACCTTCGTGTGCGCGATGGCGTGCTTCATCATCGGCCAGTTGGACGACACGACGAAGCACCGCGCGGGCTGGTGGTACGGCTTCTATGTCTTCGCGGGGCTGGCCACGCTGGCCAAGGGCCTGCTGGGCGTGGGCCTGCCCGCGGTCATCCTCATGCTCTACGCGGTGGCCGCCGTCATCCCGTGGGACCGCGAGGGCCTGGAGGCGCACCTGCGCTGGCTCACCAGCGGCGACATGCGCGCCCAGGTGCGCGCGGGCACCCGGAAGATGCCGGTGCTGTGGGCGCAGATGTACAAGATGAAGCTGGGCACGGGCATCCTGGTGTTCTTCGCGGTGGCGGTGCCCTGGTACCTGACGCTGTGCCTGTTCGACAGCGTGGACGACGAGGGCAAGCTGTTCTGGTACCGCTTCTTCATCCACGACCACCTGAACCGCCTCACCGCGGGCGTGCACACCACCACGCCGGGCGGGTCGTTCACCTACTTCATCGAACAGGGCGGCTTCGCCATCTTCCCGTGGGTGGCGCTGCTGCCGGGCGCGTTCGCGGTCGTGTCGCGGCTCAAGCTGCGCTCTCGCGACAAGGCGGACCACCTGGCGCTCATCGCCGTCATCTGGGTGGCGTTCGCGTTCTACCTGCTGGCCTCCAGCGCGACGAAGTTCCACCACTACGTGTTCCCGGTGCTGCCGGGGCTGGCCGTCCTCATCGCGCTGTTCGTGGACCGGCTGTGGAAGGACGGCGTCTCCGAGCACGCGGTGAGCCTCATCTTCGGCCTGGTGCTCTTCATCCTCGTGGGCAAGGACCTGGCGGAGAACCCCAAGGACTTCACCGACCTGTTCGTCTACAACTACGACCGGCCCTATCCGCAGGACCTGGTGACCAAGCCCATCGCGTTCTTCTCCTCGCGCCCGCTGTGGATGGGGGACCTGGTGACGCTGGTGCTGCTGGCCTTCGGGGTCTACCTCGCCTTCGAGGCGTTCTCCTCCAAGGACAAGTCGGAGCGCCCGGGCGCGTCGCGCGCGGTGGCGCTGGGCCTGCTGCTCACCGGCGTCGCAACGCTGGTCTCGGTGGCCACGCAGGGCCAGGTATCCGCGCTGGGCCTGTGGGGCGTGGCGCTGGTGGCGCTTTCGGGCTTCATCTTCTGGCAGGCGTCGCGGCCGGAGGAGGCGCCGGCCCGCACGATGTTCCAGGCGGTGGGCTTCGTGCTGGCGCTGGTCGGCGTGGTGCTGGCGGCGCGCGGCTTCCGGGGCCCGGCCGCCTCGGATTCGCTCTTCAAGGTGCTCTCCGGGACCATCAACGTGAAGGCGGGCCTGGGCTTCGCGTTCGGCGTGGCGGGCGTGCTGGCGGTGGTGGCCGCGCTGCAGCGCTCGCGCGTGATGCTGTTCGGCACGTTCTGGGGGCTGGCCGCGGGCTTCGCGCTCTGGTTCAACTGGGGCCACTGGGTGGACCTGTCCCACCACTGGACGCAGCGCGACCTGTTCTGGCGCTACTACGCCCAGCGGCAGGCGGGTGAGCCCATCGCCGCGTACATGATGAACTGGCGCGGGGAGACGTTCTACTCGCGCAACACGGTGGAGCAGTTCCGCGCGGGCGACGCCAACACGCGCATGCGCCAGTACGCGGCGCGGCCGGGCCGGGAGTGGGCGCTGGTGGAGCACAGCCGCGTGTCCCTGCTGCGCAGCGCGGTAGGCACCGACAAGACCGTCACGCTCATCGACCGCGACATCAACAACAAGTTCGTCCTGGTGACCATCGAGTGACGCACTCCCTCCCGGTGCCGAGCGCGGAAGTCCCTCCCCAGGGCGGCATCCGCGTGCGGGGGCTCGCCAAGCGCTTCGGTGAACGCCTCGCGGTGGAGGGGCTCACCTTCGATGTGCGGCCCGGGGAGGTGTTCGGCCTGCTGGGCCCCAACGGCGCCGGCAAGACGACGACGGTGCGCATGCTGACGGGCCTCTTGCGTCCCTCTGAAGGCGACGCGGAGGTGTGGGGCCACTCCGTCACGCGCGACGGCGAGTCCCTGCGCAAGGTGGTGGGCCTGCTCACCGAACAGCCGGGGCTGTATGACCGGCTCACCGCGCGCGAGAACCTGCGCTTCTTCATGAAGCTGCACGAACTGGACGAGGCCACCGCGTGGCCCCGGGCCCTGCACTACCTGGAGCGCTTCGGGCTGGGCGGCCGCGAGAACGAGGCCTGCGGCGGCTTCAGCAAGGGCATGCGCCAGAAGCTGGCCATCGTGCGCACGCTGGTGCACGACCCGCGCGTCATCTTCCTGGATGAACCCACGAGCGGCCTGGATCCGGAGTCCGCGCGCACCGTGCGCGACGCGGTGGCGGAGCTGGCGTCGGAGGGGCGCACCATCGTCCTGTGCTCGCACAACCTGTCGGAGGTGGAGCGGCTGTGCGAACGCGTGGCCGTGGTGCGCCGTCGCCTGCTGGCGCTGGGGCCGGTGCGGGAGTTGCGCCGCTCCGGACAGGCGCTGGACGTGCGCGTGGAGGGGGACGCGGAGGTGTTCCGCCCCGCGCTGGCCCGGCTGCCCTTCGCGCCCAACGTGCTGCTGGAGGGTGGACGCCTGCGGGTGATGCTGGCGGACGAGTCCCAGGCGCCGGAGGTGGTGGCGTGCCTGGTGGGCGCGGGCGCGCGCGTGCACAGCGTGGTGCCGTCGCAGCGGCCGCTGGAAGAGGTGTACCTGGATCTGCTCAAGGACGGGGTGGCGTGAGCATGGCGTTCCGACCGCGACGGGCGATGGCGGTGTTCTGGAAGGACTCGCTGGACCTGCGCAAGAACCTGGGCCTGCTCCTGTCCATGGCGGTGCTGCCGCTGGTGATGGTGACGGTGCCCATCGGCGTGGTGTGGACGTACGTGTCGCAGCCGGACCACTCGGATCTGCGCACGGTGGCGCTCTTCTACGACCCCACGCTGCCCCTGGGCGCGAGCGCGGCGCGCTTCCTCATCGACAAGTCGCTCACCGACTGGTTCGGCATGTTCCTGGTGATGCCCGTCTTCATCCCCATCCTCATCGCGTCGCAGAGCGTGGCGGGGGAGAAGGAGCGCCGCACGCTGGAGCCGCTCCTGGCCTCGCCGGTGTCGGCGGCGGAGCTGGTGGCGGGCAAGAGCCTGGCGGCGCTGGTGCCCGCGGTGCTGATGACCTGGTTCGCCTTCGCCCTGTTCTGCGTGGGCGTGGACATCGTGGCGTGGCCGCTGGTGCAGGCGCCCCTGATGCCCAACGCGCTGTGGGGCTTCGGCGTGTTCGTGTTCGCGCCGCTGTTCGCCTTCTTCGGCAACGGGGTCGCGGTGCTCATCTCCGCCCGGGTGGCGGAGGCGCGCATGGCGCAGCAATTGTCCGCCCTGGTGGTGCTGCCGCTGGTGGGGCTGGTGGGCGGACAGGTGGCGGGCGTGCTCAAGGCGGACCTGGGGTACTACGCCATCCAGGGAGGGGTGGTGCTGGTGCTGGACCTCATCCTGCTGGTGGCCAGCATCCGTGTCCTGGACCGGGAACGTCTGGTCAGCCGCTGGGGTTGAACCACTGGCGGGTCGGGGACTGGACTCCCGGCGGGCTGCCAGACGGGCAGGCGCCCGTGAAGCTGGTATGTTCCGGGCAGGACGCCGGGGGCGAAGCGGAAGCGCTTTCGTGCCGGTGGCCATGCATTTAGGGGATGGGGTTACGGAGCTTTGAAGACCTGCCGCCCAGGCGGCCACGGAGGCGCTGAAACAGACATGGGGATCTTCGACAGCATCAAGGGCGAGGCGAAGCGGAACTTCATCGCCCGGGCGGACGAGGCGAAGGGCGAGATCGTCTACAAGTATCCGGAGAAGAACGTCCGGATGATGACGCAGCTCACCGTCGACGCCGACGAGGTGGCGCTGTTCGTCAAGGACGGCAAGGTGGAGGGGAAGCTGGGGCCCGGCCGGCACTCGCTGGACACCAGCAACATCCCGTTCCTGGGGAAGCTGATTGAAGGCTTCACCGGCGGCAACATGTTCATGGCGGAGATCTTCTTCGTCTCCACGCGTGAGCACACGGGCGTGAAGTTCGGCGGCCCCATCGGTGACGTGCGCGACCCGGAGACGGGCCTGGGCATCGGCACCATGGTGTACGGCGACTTCTCCATCCGCGTGACGGAGCCGGAGAAGCTGGTCGTGGGCCTGGTGGGCATGGGCCGCGCGAGCAACGAGGAGTTCCTGGGCTGGTTCAAGGGCCAGGTCCTCAAGGTGACGCGCGACCGCACCGCCGAGATGCTGGTGAAGAAGAAGTGGCCGCTCTTGGACGTGACGAGCGGCGCCTACCTGGAAGAGATGGAGGTGGAGATCCTCGCCGGCCTGAAGCCGCACGTGGACAGCTACGGCCTCACCATCGTCCGGATGGGCAACTTCCACGTCAGCATCAAGCCCGAGGACGAGGCGACGCTGAAGAAGCTGTCCAAGGACGTGGCGTACTCGCGGCTGGCGGGCGGCTTCCAGCAGTACGCGCAGGGCCAGGCGATGCTCGGCGCGTCCGAGGGCATGGCCAAGGGCGGTGGTGGATCCGACGGCGCGCTGCAGGGCATGGGGATGGGCATGGGCTTCGGCATGGCCCAGCAGTTCGCCAACCAGCAGCAGCAGCGGCCCCCGCAGCCGGCGGAGACGGCGGCGCCCGCGGGCGACACGCGCAGCCCCGCGCAGCGGCTCAAGGAGATCAAGGAGCTGAAGGACGCGGGCGTGCTCTCCGATGAGGAGTACAGCGCCAAGCGCGCGGAGCTGATGAAGCTCCTGTAGTCCCGCGGCTTGTGAAGCACCCGAGGGCCCTGTCTCCCACGTGGAGGCGGGGCCTTCGTCGCGTTCAGGGGGCGGGTCTGCCGGGCACGGCGAGGCGCAGGTGTTCGTGCAGCGTCTCCGCGCGCAGGTAGAGGAACTGCACGTCGCCGAAGGCCAGCGTGGCGCCGTCGTGGAGCATCACCTGGGCCTTGAAGCCCAGCGGGGCGCCGTTGATGAAGGTGCCATTCATGGACTGGGCGTCGCGCACGGAGAAGTCCCCGGAGGACGCGTTCCAGCGCAGGGTGGCGTGGTGCTGGGACACGGAGAGTTCGGGCACGACGAGGTCCGCGTCGGCGCGGCCCACGGTGAACTCCTCGCCGTCCTGGTTCGGCTGGAGGAAGTGCACCTCCAGGTTGTCGAAGTCGCGCAGCATCGCGAGCAGCCGCTCCGCCATGCGCGAGCGGTGCGCCATGCCCACCGTGCGCGCGCCGATGAAGCCAGGCACCGGGTCGCGGAAGGCGGCTTCGACGGGCTGCTGGATGAGGGCCACGGAACCGGAAGCGGCCCGGAAGGACTCCAGCGAAGCCTCCGCGAAGGGACGAAGCTGATTCACGGACACCATGGCCCGGAACCCTACGTGCTACCGGCGGGGACGGGAAGTGCCGTCCGGTACCAGCCCCGGAGGGCGGTCACGCCAGTGTGGCCGACGGCACGGATGCGGACATCCCGGATGGATTTTTGCTGGCTGTCTTGAGCGCGGAGCGCGGTGTTCGCGCGCCGCCGCCGGCACGGACGCGGAGGTCGCGGATGGCGCCCCGTTGGACGCCACCGCGAGGTGCACGTGCAGGAGCGCCTACGACGGCACGGACGCGGACGTGGAGGACGGCTTCACGTGGGGCGTCGCGGACGGCTTCACGGCGGGCGGTGGCTCCGTGGGCGCGGCGGGCGTCGTGGGCGTGTCGTCCAGCCGGCGCAGGTCCAGCTTCATGGGCACCTGGAGCGTGGTGCTCAACCGCAGCAGCAGCACGTCCGGCGCGAGCCCGTTCTCACCGAGCGCCTGGGTGAGCTCGCGCGCGGAGGGGGCGGTGCCCCGGGCCCAGAGCTCCTTGAGGAACGCGCCCGCCTCCGGCGCGTGCCACCACGCCGGACCGAAGCGCGCCTTCAACTGTCCCTGCAGCTGACCCGCCAGGAACCACGCCCGGAAGCTGTCGGCGGACTGGTAGAAGTCCTCCTGCTCCACGAGGTAGCGCTCCACGTCGTCCTCCGTCATGGGCATGGCGCCCGCGCGCGCCATCAGCGCGCGGTACAGCTCGCGCGGATCCACCTCCACGCGGCGGTGCAATTCCAACTGGTAGAGCAGCCGGCCCGCCGCGTGACGGATGAGGTACAGCTTGTGCGCGCTGGAGGCCGCCAGGAACTGCGTGCGCTTGTCGTTGTCACCCAGCACGCCCGCGTGCTCCTCCAGCCACACGGGGTCCTCCAGCAGGTCCTCGAAGAGCGCCGAGTACGCCTCGCCCACGGTGGGGTTGCCCAGCTGGGCCAGCTCGAAGCGCGGCTCCTGCGTGAAGGCCACGTGCAACAGGTGCCCCACTTCATGCAGCACGCGGCCCTGGTGCAGCACGCCCGTGCCGGGCTTGAACGACAGCCGCACGTCGGAGGGCACGCGCACCGCCATCGCCAGGGGGCGCGGGTTCTTCCGGGGCAGGTCGCGCGCATCCACCTTCACGTTGGGCAGCGCGGCCAGGTCGATGCCCAGCCCCGCCACCGTGGCCTGGGCCTTCGCCAGCGACTCGCCCTTGGGGAACGCGTCCTCCACCTCGCGCGAGCGGAACAGGCGCGGGATGTCCGCGCGGGTAATCTGCGCGAAGGGCAGCCCCAGCTCGCGCTGGCTCAGCCGCTCCATCACCAGCTTGTACGGTTCCTGGGTGGCCTGGAGCACCTCCTCCGCAAGCTGGGCCAGCCGCTCCAGGTCCGCCTGGCGCAGCTCGCTGCCGAAGGCCTCGTAGGACTCGAAGCCCATCTGCTTCACCAGCTCCTCGGTGCGCTCCGCCTTGCGGTACAGCGTCTGGTTGAGGCGCGTGAGCGCGGGCGTGGCGGCCGCGTAGAGCGCCTTGCGCTTCGCCGCGCTCTTCTCGTTGGCGAGAAGCCGCTCCATGTCGCGGTAGCGCACCTCGCGCCCATCCACGGTCAGCCGCAGCGCGGCCTCCAGGTTGGCGGAGGCGTCGTTGTACTCGGCCAGCTCGCGCGCCAGGAACTCGCCGGCGAAGTGGCCGTGCAGCGCGGTGAGGGCGCGCAGCTCGCGCGGCTCCTTCGTCAGGTGCCGCAGCCGGTCGATGCGCCGCAGGTTCTCCAGGCTGAAGAGGACCTCCTTGCCGGAGTACGTCGCCGCGATGTCCGCCACCTTGCCTTCGGTCCAGAAGTCCCACACCAGCCGGTGCTGCTCCTCCAGGAGGAGGGCGGCCTCCTTGGACAGGGCGTTCACCTCCCCGGTCAGTTGCTGCTCCTCACTCAGAGGGGGGACCGGCGCCGCGGGCGGGGCCTTGTGACAGGCGCCCAGCAGACACAGGGCGGCGGCGAGGAGGGCGGGAATCCTTGGGGACATGAGGCCGCCCATGTTACTTCCGACCTGCCGATGCCCAACGTAAACCCATGGCGGGCGGCCCGGGGACGCCAGGGCCTGTATTCCGCCCTGCGCCAGTTCTTCGCCGGCCAGGGATACCTGGAAGTCGAGACGCCCCTGCTCGTGCCCACGCCCGGCATGGAGCCGTACATCACCGCCTTCGAGGCCCCCTTCGTCCCCGAAACGGACCTGGGCAGGGCCCGCACCCTCTATCTGCACACCAGCCCCGAGTACGCGATGAAGCGCCTGCTCGCCGAAGAGGCCGGGCCGCTGTTCCAGATCTGCAAGGTGTTCCGCAACGGCGAGGTCTCCCAGACGCACAACCCGGAGTTCACGCTGCTGGAGTTCTACCGGCCGCACGCGGACTACCACGCCATCATGGACGACCTGGAGGGCGCGCTGGTGGCGGCCGGTGCAGCCGCGGCCACGGCGGGTGAAGGCGCCCCGGGCGCGGATCCGGCGTTCTTCACCCGCACCCCGTACGAGCGGGTGACGGTGCGGGACGCCGTGCTGCGGGCCACGGGCGTGGACATCCGGCGGCACGCGGACGGCCCTTCGCTCAAGCGCGCGGTGGAGGCCGCGGGCGTGCGCACCGGGGACTCGGAGTCCTTCGACGACGTCTTCTTCCACCTGTTCCTGCAGAAGGTGGAGACGGGGCTGGGGCACGAGCGGCCCACCTTCCTCATCGAATACCCGGCCTCCATGGCGGCCCTGTCCCGGCTGAAGCCCGGCGACCCTTCGGTGGCGGAGCGGGTGGAGCTGTACGCGAAGGGGCTGGAGCTGGCGAACGGCTTCTCCGAGCTGACGGACGCGGTGGAGCAGCGCGCGCGGCTGTTGGAGGAGCAGGAGCTGCGCCGGCGGCTGGGGCGCTCCGTGTATCCGCTGGACGAGCGCTTCCTGGAAGCGGTGGGGCGCATGCCTCCGGCGGCGGGCATCGCCGTCGGACTCGACCGTATCCTCATGCTGCTGCTGGGGGTCCAGCGCATCGAGGACGTCCTCTTGTTCCCCGCACACGGGTTCGTCTGATGCGCAAGCTGCTCCAGACGGTGTTCGCCGGCACGGCCGCGGTGGGGCTCACGGGCGCGGCGTCGGCGACGGTGTCGGTGCTGTCCGGGTTTGATCCGCTGGCGGCGGACAAGGTGCTGCGCGTCTGGGGCCGCTCGTCGCTGGCGGCGGCGGGCGTGCAGCATGAGGCGTACGGGCTGGAGCACATCCCGGAGGACGGCAACGTCGTCTTCGTGTGCAACCACCAGTCGCACTTCGACGCGATGGTGAACTTCGCGCACATCCGCAAGCACACGCGCTACGTGGCCAAGGCGGAGCTGTTCAAGATTCCGGTGTTCGGCCGGGCGATGCGGCGCGCGGGCAACATCCCCGTGCAGCGCACCGGCGGGGCGGACGACAAGGCGCGGCTGTCGGAGGCGGTGACGGCCGTGCGCGAACGGGTGAGCGTGCTGTTCTTCGCGGAGGGCACGCGCAGTCCGGACGGGGAGCTGAAGCCGTTCAAGAGGGGCGCCGCCACGCTGGCCATTCAGGCACAGGTCCCCGTCGTCCCGATGGCGCTCTCCGGGACGCGGCTCATCCTCCCCAAGGGAGGCCGGGCGGTACGATGGGGCCAGCGGGTGGCGCTGGTGGTGGGCAGGCCCGTGCCCACGCAGGGACTGACGCTGGATGACCGGGACACCCTCACGCGACGCCTGGAAGAGGCGGTCGCCAGGCTCTATGCCGAAGCGCGAGAGCGCTCGGGAGACACGCCATGAAGAAGTCGAACCAGACCACGTTCCAGAGCCACCCCTGGCACGGCATCTCGCCGGGCCCGGAGTCTCCTGAAATCGTCAACGCGTACATCGAGATCGTCCCCACGGACGCGGTGAAGTACGAGTTGGACAAGGAGTCCGGAATCCTCAAGGTGGACCGCCCCCAGCGCTTCAGCAGCCAGTGCCCCACGCTCTACGGGTTCATCCCGCAGACGTACTGCGGCGACCAGGTGGCGAAGCGCTGCGCGGAGCGCACCGGCTACAAGGACATCCACGGCGACGGGGACCCCATCGACATCTGCGTGCTGACGGAGAAGGTCGTCTCCAACGGCAACCTGCTGGTGCACGCCGTTCCCATCGGCGGCTTCCGGATGGTCGACGGCAACGAGGCCGACGACAAGATCATCGCGGTGCTGGAGTCCGACCTGGTGTACGGCGAACTCCAGTACATCGCGCAGCTTCCGCGCCCCCTGCTGGATCGCCTCAAGCACTACTTCCTCACCTACAAGCAGATCCCCGGTGAGGGAAAGCGCAGCGTGGAGATCGCGGAGGTCTACGACCGGCCGGAGGCGCTGGAGGTCATCCGCCGCAGCATGCGCGACTACGACAAGCTCTTCACGGAGCCGGTGGTGTCGAAGCCCTCGCGCAAGGCTGCGCCCGCGACGGCGCCCCGCCGCAAGAGCCCGGCGGTGAAGGCCCCGGCGGGCCGGAGCGCATCCGGCAAGGGCGCGTCGGGCAAGGGCGCGTCGGGCAAGGGCGCGTCGGGCAAGGGCTCCAAGTAGTTCCCCAGCCCGGGGGGGCGCGGAAGGGGCGTGGCGGCAAGCCCCCCTTCCCGCGCGTACCGGAAGGACTACGAGCGGCGCGCGCGCTTGGGCGCCGCGGCGGGCGCGCGCTTGCCCCGGGCCGGGGTCGCGGCCTTGCGGGAGGCCGCGACCTTCTTGGCGGCGGCCGGCACCTTCTTCGCGACCTTCTTGGCCACGGACTTCACGCGCGCGGCGGCCTTCTTGGCGGCGGACTTCACCTGGGCCACGACCTTCTTGGCGGCCTTCTTCACCGGGGCCGCGGCCTTGCGGGTGGCGGCACCCGCGCGAGCGGTGGGGCTCGCGCTGCGTTTGGCGGCGGGCTTGGAAGGCTTGGAGGCGGGGCCGGGCACCACGGTGCCGCGCTCGGGCAGCTGGCTCACGAGCTTCTTGGGCGCGATGGCGCGGTAGCTCTCGTCGATCCACGCCTTGATGACGGGCACCGGCACCTGCGAGGCGTCGTCGAAGTTGGCGGTCACCCAGCCGCTCTTGCCCAGGCCGTACTCGGTGGGCTCGGTGAAGGGCAGCGTGAGGGCGGCGTCCTTGGAGTCGGGGAGCTTGGCGGAGAACTTCAGCTTCTCGCCCGTCACGGCCATGAAGAGGAAGGTCTTGTCATTGACCTTCATCGCGCGGTGGCCCCAGGGCTGGTCCTCGTGGGCTCCGGGGTAGCTCAGCGCATGTTCGCGCAGTACCGCTTCGACCTTCTGCGTCTCGTTCTCTGCGGGCATGGGCACCTTGGCTTCGTTGTGAGTCCGGACAGCTTAACCGGACCTGTCGCGTCGGGCGTATTCCCAGATGTGTCGGTCCGTGAAGAGAAGCGGCGGGTGACCGGGCACCCGTCCCGCTTCAACCCGCATCCTTCCGGACGCGTGGCATTAGGTAACGGGTCCGCGCCACGCATAGTCTTTGGGTCAACAAGGAGCCCTGCCTCAATGTCTCAGTCGCTGCTCGCCACGGATGGCTACAAGTTCAGCATGGCGGAGGCCGGCTGGCCCCTGCGGAAGGAAACGTTCTACTACTCGCACCGCAAGGGCGGGCCCCAGGTGATGCCGCTGGACCTGGAGGCGTACGTGCGCAGGCTGCTGCCCGTGCCCCAGCCGGAGGACTACGCCTTCCTCGCGCAGCACGACTACGAGATGGGCGTGGGCTTCAAGGCGGCCATCCTGCGCACGGAGCGCTTGTCCGTGCGCGCCGTCCCCCGGGGCGCGGTGTTCCTGCCGCGCGAGCCCATCCTCACGCTCACCGGCCCCTCCGCGCTGGTGTCCTGGCTGGAGCCGCTGCTGTTGCAGCTCAACTACCGCATCCAGGTGGCCACCCAGGCGCTGCAGGACCGGGAGGCGCTGGCGCGCTCGCTCACCACGGTGACGTGCGAGGAGGAGAAGCGCATCGCCCTGGAGACGCTGGACCAGGTGGGCGTGAAGGCCATGCCCATCCGGGTGGACACCGAAGGTTATGTCCAGCGCGTGCGGGCGCAGGTGAAGGAGCTGGTGGACCTGGTCGAGGACCCGTCCCGCATCTTCGAGGTGGGCCTGCGCGCGGCCACCTGCCTGGAGCAGCACGAGCTGGCCCTGCGCGCCTGTCAGGACGCGGGCGTGCAGCGCACGAGCAACGTGGAGGGCGCGCGCGTGCTGGGGATGATTCCCGTGGGCACCATGGGCCATGAGCACGTGCAGCGCTACGGCTCCGACGACGCGGCCTTCCGCGCGATGCACGAGCGGCGGCCGCAGCGCTCCAGCTACCTCTTGGACACCTTCGACACGCTCACGTCGGGCATCCCGGCCGCGTTCAAGCTCATCTCGGAGGAGCCGCAGGGCGGGGACTCCATCCGGTTCGACTCCGGCAACAAGAAGCTCCAGTACCTGTACGCGGTGACGCGCGCCAAGGACATGGGCATCAAGCCGGTGCTCATCCTGGAGGACGGCCTGGACGCGCAGATGACGCGCGAGTTCGAGGAGCTGCGCAGGCAGGTGGGCTGGGAGCCGACGGCGCAGTTCTACGGCTACGGCGGCCACATCGTCGCGCGGACGATGTCGCACGCGCTGACGCGTGACCGGGTGGCGGCCGTCTACAAGCTGTCGTGCACGGGCGCGACGCCGGTGATGAAGTTCGGCAACGAACTGACCGAAGGCAAGCAGAGCGTCCCCGGTACGCCCATCATCTTCCGCCGCCGCACCGGCACGGGGCCGCTGGGGCTGGTGGGACAGGCGGGTGAGGCGACCCCCCCAGGGCTACTTCCCGCTGATGGAGGCGGAGGCCGGGACGCCGTCGCTTTCGGGCGTGGAGGGCGTGGCGCCGGAGGAGCAGCGCATCGGCTACACTGCGACCACGCAGGCGCTGGTGGAATCGCTCACGCGGCGCCACTTCCCGCAGGGCCGCTGACGCTTCCGGTAGGACGACGGGGCGGGCGGCGCCAGGCGGTCTGGAGAAGACGTCATGTTTCTGCCCCTCCCCGGGTTTCTCGACATCCACCGCGTCGGTGAGCTGTACCTGGAGCGCGTGGCGGAGGTCTCCGCGGAGGCCTTCCGCTACGCCGCCGAGCACCGCGTGCGTCCGGCCCGCGAGGACCCCATCCGCGTCGCGGCGTTCGGCATCGACGTGCAGGTGGGCTTCTGCCTGCCCGGCGCGGCCCTCTTCGTCCCTGGCGCGGTGGAGGACACCTCGCGCGCGCTGCTGTGGATGTACACGAACCTGGCGCACATCACGGAGCTGGTGTTCTCGCTGGACACCCACCGCGTGTTTCAAATCTTCCATCCGGCGTGGTGGAAGGACGCGGAGGGCCGTCCGCCCGCGCCCATGACGGTCATCACCGCGAAGGACGTGCGCAGTGGCCGCTGGCGCCCCACGCGCCACCCCCAGGAGAGCCTGGCGTACTGCGAGCAGTTGGAGGCGAGCGGCCGGTACGTGCTCAACATCTGGCCGTACCACTCGCTGCTGGGCGGAATGAGCCACGCGCTGATGCCGGCGATGTACGAGGCCAGCCTCTTCCACGCGCTCGTGCGCGACACGCCCACCCGGTTCGACCTGAAGGGCGAGAACCCGCTGACGGAGAGCTACTCCGTGATGTCGCCGGAGGTGAAGGAGGTGAACGGCCAGCGCGTGGGCGAGTTCAACCAGGGCCTCATGGATCACCTGATGACGTTCGACCGCGTGTATGTCTTCGGGCAGGCCAGCTCCCACTGCGTGCTGTCCACGCTGCGGGACCTGCAGCAGTACCTGGAGCGCACGGACCCGTCGAAGCTGTCGCGCATCCACATCCTGGAGGACGCGATGAGCCCCGTGCCCGCGCCCCCGTTGAGCCCGCTGCCCGCGGCGCTGGACTTCCCCCGCATCGCGAAGGAGGCGCTGGAGGGCTTCCGCGCCGCCGGGATGCGCGTGGTGCGCACGACGGACGGGGTGGGCGAGTAACGGGGGCGGCTACCGGCCCAGCCGGCCCATGGCCCAGCGCGCCGTCGCTTCGCGCAGGGTGTCGTGGGCGCTGGCGCCGGGACGGGCCTGTGCGTTCAGCTCCACCACGTCGCGGAAGAGCGACATGTCCAGCAGGGCATCCGCGTGCACGCTGCCCGTGAAGAGCACCACCTGGGTGCCATGCTCGCGCGCCAGCCGCGCGAGCGCGCCAGGGCCCTTGCCCAGCCACGTCTGCCGGTCGAAGCGCCCCTCGCCGGTGAGCACCAGGTCCGCGAGCAGCACGCGCCGCTCCAGCCCCAGCGCCCGCGACACCATGACGTAGCCGGACGTCAGCTTCGCGCCCGTGAGGGCGGCCAGCCCGTAGCCCATGCCTCCCGCCGCGCCCGCGCCCGGCGTCGACGCGGCGGATTCACCCGCCACGCGCGCGAAGGTGGCGAGCGCCGCTTCCATTTCCTCCACCACTTCGGGTGACGCGCCCTTCTGCGGACCGAAGAGGCGCGCGGCGCCGTCCTCACCCAGCAGCGGCGTGATGACGTCCGTGGCCGCCAGCAGCTCCACCTTGCCCAGGCGGGGATGCCTTGCGTCCGACTCCACGCGCGCGAGCTTCGCGAGGGAGGCGCCCCCGGGGGGCAGCGGGTTTCCCTGCGCATCCAGGAAGCGGTAGCCCAGGGCCTCCAGCGCGCCCTTGCCGCCATCCGTGCTGGCGCTGCCGCCCAGGCCGACGATGAGCCGCTCGCAGCCCTCGTCCAGGGCCGCGCGCATGAGCTCGCCCGTGCCGTAGGTGCACGCGGCGCGGGCATCCCGTGCTTCGGGCGGCACCCGCGACAGGCCCGACGCCGCCGCCATCTCCACCACCGCGGTGCGGCCGTCCTCCAGGCGTGCCCATGCGGCCTCCACCGGGGCGCCCATCGGGCCTCGCACGGTGCGCAGCCGCCGCTCGCCGCGCCCGCCCGCGAGCAACGCGTCCACCGTGCCGGGACCTCCGTCCGCGAGCGGTGCCACGTCCAGCACCACGTCCATGGACGCCTGCCGCAGCCCTTCCGCCATGGCGGCCGAGGCCTCGGCGGCGCTCAGGGTGCCCTTGAACTCCTGGGGCGCGATGAGCCAGCGCGGACGGATCACGTGCGGAGCCCCGCCGATGCGCAAGGCGTGGAGCGGTGCGATGCCGTGAAGGAGGACTTCGCGAACACGACGGCGCTCCGGTGGGCGTTCAGCCACCGCGTCTGCAGCATGGACTTCACGGTTCCTCCCGGGCCGGGGCGGTACGTGCCTCGGCATACCATTCCAGGAGGGGACGGGGGCCCTGGAGCGACGGCATCACCCGCTGTGAAATGCGCTCCAGCCGGAGCAACAGGCGCGTCACGTCCTCGGCGGGCTGCCGGGCCGGGCCGCGGATCCGTTCACAGAAGAACGTCCGGCAGCCGAACGGGCGGTCCGCGTACACCGTGCAGCGCTTTCCCGCCGCGTCCAGGAACGGGCAGCCCCCATCCGCGCGGGGTGGGGGGAGCGACCGGCCCCGGGAGAGGACTTCCCACTCGGGACGCCACAACCAGGGCTGCCGCTTCGTGGTGGCCAGCTGGCAGCACTCGCCGCTGGAGGGGCAGGAGTAGGGGACGTACGCTGCGTCCGCCTGACGGTAGACGGTGCGCGTCTCCTGCATGGCGCGCTCCAGCTCCCGCGTACCGGACGCGGGGGCTTCGTCGTCTGCGTCGTCCCAGTCCCGGCGCGCCATCTCAACCGTTCTCGTACGTCGGGGTCCGAAGGACGGACCCCTTGGGTCCTACCCTAACTCACAGCATGCGCAGCACGAAACATTTGAGGTAGCGCGTCTCGCGCAGGTTGAGGAGCACGGGGTGATCCCGACCTGCACCACGCCGTTCGATGATCTGCACGCGGCGGCGCGCGTCCGACGCGGCGGAGGCGAGCATGTCCTCGAACGCCTGTTCGTCCACGTGGTACGTGCAGCTGGCCGTGATGAGGATTCCGCCCGGGCGCAGCAGCTGGAAGGCGCGCAGGTTGAGTTCGTTGTAGCCGCGCACCGCCGCCGGGATGGCGTCCTTGTTCTTCGCGAAGGAGGGCGGATCCAACACGATGGTGTCGAAGCGCTTGCCCTCGTCCACCGCGTCGCGCAGGAAGTCGAACGCGTTGCCCGTCACCACGTCCAGGTTGGTGAGCTTGTTGGCCTGGGCGTTCTCCTTCAGCTGCGCGGAGGCCGCGTCGGAAATCTCCACCGCGGTGACGTGCTTCGCCTTCGTGGCCAGCTGGAGCGCGAAGCCGCCCACGTAGCTGAAGCAGTCGAGCGCGTCGCCGAAGGCGTAGTGCGCCGCCATCACGTGGTTCTCGCGCTGGTCCAGGAAGGCGCCCGTCTTCTGGCCTTCGAGCAGGTCCGCGCGCATGCGCACGAGGCCCTCGTCGAAGGACACGGGGCCCGGCGGCAGCGTTCCGCGCAGGAGGCCCTTCTCCGGCAGCAGGCCCTCCAGGTGGCGCACGCTCACGTCGGAGCGGTTGACGATGCCCTTGGGGTGGAACTGCTCCTCCAGCAGGTCCGCGATGAGGTCCTTGCGCTGCTCCATGGCGGGGACGAGGAACTGCACGCTCAGGTAGTCGCCGTAGCGGTCCACCACGAGCCCGGGCAGGCCGTCCGCCTCGCCGTGCACCAGCCGGTACGTCGTCTCACCGGGGAGCGCCAGCTTGCGCAGGGCCTCCGCGGACTGGAGGCGCTTGCGGAAGAACTCCACATCCACCGCGACGTCGTCGTTGGTGAGCCAGCGCAGGGAGATCTTGGACACCTTCGAATAGAAGGCCTTGCCCATGAACCAGCCACGGCCGTCCACCACGCGCACCACTTCGCCGCCCTGGAGGCCGGGGTCGCCGTTGAGGTCCGCGCGGTAGATCCACGGCGGGCCGGCCTGCCAGCGGTCGCTGCCGCGGCGCAGGAGCATCACCTGGGGCGTGCCGTCGGGGCCCAGGTCGGGCGTCTTGCGGTCGGGGTGGTGCTTCTCCGGACGCGAGCCGGGCCTCCCGCTTCCAGGAGGATGGGCGCCCGACCTTGCGCCTCCGGAAGACGCGTCGCCGGGCCTCCCGCGTCCGGGAGGAGGGGAGCCGGGCCGGCCGGAGCGTGGGGGAGAGGAAGGCTTCATGAGGCGTCTCGGAGGGAAAGGGGGCGGGTACAGCCCCGCGCGGCGTATACTCGTAACCCGCGTGAGATTCGAGTACGAGCTGGTCCTTCAACCGATGGCCCCAGGCGGTCCATACGACGCAGCGCGGGTGGATGCCCTCCTGGCGGCAAGGTCAGGGGCCGTCCGCCCGGACGGCGCGCGTGACTGGGCCCTGTCCCAGGGCAACGTGGAGGTGACGCCGCTCCGCGACCAGGGCCGGGTCATGGCACTGGAGCTGCGCGTGCCCCTGCTGGAACACCCGGACCTCATCCGCGAGGTGCTGAAGGAAGCAGCGGCCCTGGCCCGCGAGGCGAAGCTCCGGCTGTTCGACCCGCAGCTCGGTCAGGTCCTGGCTGCCTCCGACACGGAGCGCGTGGTGGCGCAGTACGCGCGCACGGAGCAGTACGCGCGCACGGCGCCGCGCATGGAGATCACGCCCGGCCTGGCGGAGGCGATGGACGCGGCGGCCCGGTACGCCCCGAAGGGGCCCGGGATGTCGCTGCCCATGAAGCTCATCCTCTTCGGGGTGGGGGGCTTCGCGATCCTCTACTTCGTGATGACGTCCCTGGTCCGGCAGCTCAACGGGGAATGAGTCCACCGATCCAGCTCCAGCGGGAGTGACGGGTGGGTTCCAGGTGGACGGCGGTCCAGCCCCGGGAGCGGGAGAAGCACTTCGTCGTCCTGCGCTGGGCGGGGGAGGGGAATGACCCGCTCCAGGGACTGGACGCGGACGTAGTTCACTGGCGGTCTGGCTGTAGATGAGCGCGGAGGCGGTTCTGGCGTTAACGTGCCGGCGTGCTCAAGGCCCTCGTCATCGTCTGCATCCTGTTGCCCCTGGCGGAGCTGTACCTGCTGATCACCCTCGGGCAGCACATCGGGCTGGGGTCCACGCTCGGGTTGCTTGCCGCTTCCGCCGTGCTGGGAAGCCTCATCGCCCGGAAGCAGGGCGAACGGGTGTTCCGCAACTGGCGTGAGGCGATGGCCGGCGGCGGAGTGCCCGAGGAGGGCCTGCTCAGCGGCGTGCTGGTGATGGTGGGCGGTGCGCTACTCATCGCGCCGGGGTTCATCTCGGACGTCATCGGGCTGGCGCTGATGGTGCCTCCGGTGCGCCGCTACATGACGGCGCGCGTCCGGCGCTCGCTGGAGCAGACCCTGCGCTCGGGCGCGGTGCGCGTGACGCACTTCGGGGGCGTGGGGCCGACTCCGGACGGACCTCCGTTCGACCCGAACCGGGCGCCGGGGCCCTTCCAGGATGCCCGGCGCTTCGACACCTCGGAGGTGCCTGCTTCGGTGGAGCCGTCCGAGGGGTCCACGACCTTCCGCCGCCCCCGGAGCGAGGGCGGCGAGGTGGACGCGGACTTCACCAGCGACGAGGAACCCCGGGGCTGACGGGCGTCCGCTGGGGCGAGCCCGGTGCGTTCCACCGGGGCGTGACGGGCAGGGGCGCGGGTGCGCTTTCGGGCGTTCCCGACGCGGGGTTGACGGGCAGCCCCAGCGCGACGCGGGCCTCGGGGGCGTAGCGGCCGCTGGGGAACTCCCGCAGGTACTGACGGTATTCGTCCTCGGCGGCCACGGGTTGACGCTGCTTCGTGAAGCAGCGACCCCGGAGGGAGCGGGCCTCCTCGCGGTGGTTCGAGCGGGGACTGGCTTCGGCGATTTCACCCAGGCCCACGAGGAAGCGTCCGCACGTCGTTGCATGGGACTGCAACCGCGCGTAGCCGAGGAAACGCTCGTCGGAGTCGTCCGACAGGAGGCCACCCGGCACGAGCATGCCCAGCGTCTTGCGCCGACGCGGCGGAGGCGGAGGCACCGCCGCGATGGAGGGGGCCTGCACCGCTCCGGGCGTCAACCCGAGAGCGGAGGGCGCGAGCGCATCGCCGGAGGAACCAGGGTAGGGCACGAAGTCATCGTCGGAGGGCGAGGGCCTGGTGGGCGCCGTGGCCACGGCGGTGTCGCTTGCTGATGGCGGGGACTCGGGCGCCGGAGCGATGGCCTCTGTCGGTGGGGCCGGGGCCTCCAATGGATTGGCGGCGGTGGCAAAAGACTGGCGCGGCGCGGAGTTGTTCGTGGGTTGCGACTGCGCGCTCTTGGATGCGACCGCGGTGTCCGGCTTCACCTTCGGGGCAGGGACCACGTCGGTCCGGGTCGGCTCCTTCCGTGAAGACTGCACACTCGCGACGGTGGGGCGAGGCTCGGCGGCCCGCAGGTCGTGGAAGGCCTGACGGTCGCCAGCGGAAAGCGCGCGAGGTCGCAGCGCGCCTCCGGCCTGGGTGAGTTCCACGCGTTCACCCGCGTCCACGAAGCGCGGAGGTTGTCCTTCCGCGTCCACGCGCACGCGGCCTTCGAGCACCGCCACCGCGGCACCCCTGGAGGTGCGCTCCACGGAGAAGACCGTCCCGACGACGGTGACCCGCAGGCCGGCGGACTCCACGAGGAAGCCCTCCCGCCGCGCGTGCGAGGCCGTCACGGAGAGGCGTCCCTGCTGGACCGTGAGGTGCACCGCGTTCGTCTCCGCGCGAGCGAGCAACACGTCCGAGCCGGCCGACAGCCGCACCCGACTTTCGTCTGGAAGGCGCAGCACGGCGGACGCCTTCGGAAGCGTGCGGACCGCCATGCCCGAGCGCAACCGCGTGCCTGACTCAAGCGCGTGCTCCGACCCGGTGACCTCACGCACCACCGCGCCAGTCACGCGCTCCACCTCGGTGGTGGACGCCGCGTCGGCGCGGGCCGCGATGGTTTCCTGGGCCTTCTGTGCATCTCCCGTCGTGGGCGTGGAGCCCGGTCCGGTCGCCACGACCGCCGGATCCTTTCGCGCATCCACAGGTGGATGCGCAGGCGTGGATCCAGACGAACCCTCCACGTCACGCGGAGCCTGCACCGCGACAGTGGACGTCCCCAGCCCCGCGTTCCGCCGCGCCATCAGCGCACTGCCCAGCCACAACACGAGCGCGACAGCACAGGCCCCGGCGAGCGTCAGGGCCCACGGCGACAGGAACCGACGCTCGGGCACGGCCATCCGCGTCGCCGCTGCGGCCTTCAACCTTGCGCCCGTCTCCTCCCACCGCACGGCGGGCGCCACCTCGCGCGCGGTGTGCAGCAGCGCGCGGGCCTCCACCACCCGCTTCAGCTCATTCGCGCACGCCGCGCAGGCCGCCACGTGCGCCTCCACGCGGGCCTTCGCTCCGGTCTCCAATTCGCCCGCGGCCAGCGCCCACAGGGCCTGGGTCTCATGGCCGGCCATGGGAGCCTCCCACCGGACGGGCGACGACCAGACGCTGCATGGCTTCGGTGAACTCCACTCTCGCGTGGTGCAGGCGGCTGCGCACGGTGTTGACGGAGCTTCCCACGGCCAGGGCGATCTCGTCCGGACTCATGCCGCACAGCTCGTGGTACACGAAGACGATCCGCTTCTTGGGCTTGAGCTTCTCCAGCGCCGCCTCCACCAGCCGGGCCGCCTGACGACGCTCCGCGGCGCGCTCTGGATCCTCCCCCGGGGCCACCACCTCCGGCGGATCCGCGAACGCATCCTCCGGCCGCCTCCGCTTCCAGCGCAGGTGGCTCAGCGCCACGTTGGAGCACACCCGGTAGAGGAACGTGCGGAAGCGCGACTCGCCCCGGAAGCCCTTCACCGCCGTGAGCAGCCGCAGGTACGTCTCCTGGAGCAGGTCCTCCACCTCCACGCGGTTGCCCACCAGGTGGCGCAGCGTTCGCGCCGCGTCCTCGCGCGTGGCCTCATAGAGCTGCTCGAAGGCGGAGAGTTCCCCGGCCTGGATGCGGCGCACCAGGAGGAGCAGGTGGGCTTCGTCCGTGGACTGCTGCGCGCGCGTGGCGCCCTCGCCCGACCCGGCTTCGGGTGGGTTCGCGGCAGCCCACGAGCGTGCTCCACGGATGAACACCGCCGCTTCTCCTTCAAGATGACGCAGGACGTTCCCCCCATCGAGGAACGCCCTCCAGTCTGTGTCGGTGGTCCAGACGAGCACACTGCCTCCGTGCCCCTGGGTCTCCGGAGAGACGAAAAAAGATCAAAATTATTTGATCGATTCGGCCCCCTCTTGCGTCGAAGCCTCACGAAATCGGATGACCCCCCCGGTGGCCGGTCCGGACCCATCCTATTCCTTTGGAGCCCCCACTCATGAGGAACACCTCGCTTCGCGGCACGCTGTTCGTGCCGTTCCTTGCGCTGTTAGGCCTGTTGTCGGGTTGCATCCTCGATACGCGTGGAGACGGGTACTGGCCCGACGATGACTACGACTACAGCTCCAGCTGCGTGAGTACGTCCGACTGTGGCTCCGACCAGTACTGTCGGGCCGGCAGTTGCTGGGACCTCTCCTCCGACGCCAACTCCTGCGTGTACTCCAGCGAGTGTCCCGGCTCGCAGATGTGCATCAACGGCTGGTGCGCCCAGTCCTGCTACCGCGACTCGGAATGCGGCGCCTCCGGCCGCTGCCAGGACAACTTCTGCACCCCCAAGCCCGGCAGCGGTGGCTCGACGGACGGCGGCACCAAGACGGACGGCGGCACCAAGCCGGATGGCGGCTCCCAGACGGACGGCGGCACCAAGCCGGACGGCGGCACCAGGCCGGACGGCGGCTCCCAGACGGACGGCGGCACCGCCCCGACCTGCAGGGTCAATACGGACTGCGGCGCGGACCGCTACTGCATCAACAGCGTCTGCAAGGCCGGGTGTGACACGGATGCCAAGTGCGGCCCCAACGGCGTGTGCATCCAGGGCCTGTGCGAGCCCCGCCAGCAGGACCCGAACGCCTGCACCACGCAGGCCCAGTGCCCGGCCAACAACGACTGCGTGAACGGCCAGTGCCGCGCGCCCTGCACCTCCACCACGGAGTGCTCGGCGGACACCAAGTGCGAGATTGGCTACTGCCTGCCCATCCCCTCCGGTGGCGCGTGCAAGGCCAACTGCGAGTGCCCCGCCGGCCAGGTCTGCACCAGCGGTCAGTGCAAGTCGCCGCAGCCGGACCCGGGCCAGTCGTGCCAGGCCAACTGCGACTGCCCCTCCGGTCAGGTCTGCTCCAGCGGCAAGTGCAAGGCGCCCACGCCGGACCCCGGCACGGGCAGCGGCATGTCCTGCACGGTGAACTGCGAGTGCCCGTCCGGTGAGGTCTGCACCAGCGGCAAGTGCAAGCTGCCCCCGACGCAGCCGTCGCAGGACGCCGGCACGTCCGGCTCCGTGTGCCGGGCCAACTGCGAGTGCCCCGCCGGCCAGGCCTGCACCAGCGGCCAGTGCAAGCCCGTGAACAACGGCTCCGGCAAGGTCTGCCAGGCCAACTGCGAGTGCCCGTCCGGCGAGCGCTGCCAGGACAACGTCTGCTGGCTGTAGTCGCCGCCAGCAGGTGACGGCTTTCAGCGCGAGGGGGCCACCATGCGCCAGCAGCGGTGGATCTCCTTGCGGTGGAAGTCCTCGGGGATGGAGCGGGGGGTGAGTTCCTCCACCTGCTCCAGGCCCCGGGTCGCGGAGTCCTTCAGTTCGAAGCCCAGGTAGTTCGTGGAGAAGTACAGGACACCTCCGGGCGACAAGAGCGCCTGGAGGTGTTCGAGCATCCGCACGTGGTCGCGCTGCACGTCGAAGTTCCCCGACATCTTCTTCGACGTGGAGAACGACGGCGGGTCGCACACGATGAGGTCATACCGGTCCTCCCCGTGCCGGGCCTGGTCCTCCAGCCACGCCTTCGCGTCCGCGCGGATGAGCACGTGGCGCGGATCCGCCAGGCCGTTGAGCACCAGGTTGTCCTCCGCCCAGTCCAGGTACGTGTTGGACAGGTCCACGCTCACGCTGCCCCTGGCGCCGCCCGCCGCCGCGTACACCGTGAAGGCGCCCGTGTACGCGAAGAGGTTGAGGAACTGTTTGCCCTTCGCTTCCGTGCGCACGCGCGCGCGGGTGTTGCGGTGGTCCATGAACAGGCCGGTGTCCAGGTAGTCGCCCAGGTTCACCCAGAACTTCAGCCCCTGCTCCTCCACCACCAGCCGCTCGCTGCCCTGGCCCACGCGGCCGTACTGCGAGCGGCCCCAGGGCTGGGGCGTGTGCGTCTTCACGGACGTCTTCTCCGCGGGCACGCCCAGCACGGCGGTGACGGCGGCGAGCACCTCCGCGCGTTCGGAATCCGTGCTGGCGCCCTTCGCGTGGGCCTTGCGGCGCGGGTACTCCACGACGTGCGCGTGGTCGCCGTAGAGGTCCACCGCGTAGGAGTACTCCGGGATGTCCCGGTCATAGACGCGAAAGGCGGTGAGCCCCTGCGCGCGGGCCCACTTGCGCAGGCGCTTCGCGTTCTTGCGCAGGCGGTTCTCGAACATGCTCGCGCCCGCCGCCGCGCCCTGTGTGTCCACTTTGCCTTCGTCCGCCATGCCCCGTCGGTCCTTCCTGTTTCGCACCCGCGCGCCGCCCCTCATATTGCAGGCCGGACGGGGGGCGGGGGAAAACCCGGGGCCATGAGCGTGCGCGTCGAGAAGAACGGCCCCGTCACCACCGTCATCCTCCACCGCCCGGAGGTGCGCAACGCGGTGGACCGCGACACGGCGACCGGACTGGCGGACGCCTTCCGTGCCTTCGACGCGGACCCCGACGCGCGCGTGGGCGTGCTCTTCGGCGACGCGGGCACCTTCTGCTCGGGCGCGGACCTGAAGGCCGTGGCGGAAGGGCGCCTGTCGCGCCTGGAGCCGGAAGGGGATGGGCCCATGGGCCCCTCTCGCATGTTGCTGTCCAAGCCGGTGGTGGCGGCCATCTCCGGGCACGCGGTGGCGGGGGGGCTGGAGCTGGCCCTGTGGTGTGATTTGCGCGTGGCGGAGGAGGACGCGGTGCTGGGCGTCTTCTGCCGCCGCTGGGGCGTGCCGCTCATCGACGGGGGCACCGTGCGCCTGCCCCGGCTGATTGGCCTGTCCCGGGCCCTGGACCTCATCCTCACCGGCCGCCCCGTGCCCGCGTCCGAGGCGCTGGGCATGGGGCTGGTCAACCGCGTGGTGCCGAAAGGCGAGGCCCGGGCGGCGGCGGAGGCCCTGGCGCACCAACTGGCCGCGTTCCCCCAGGCGTGCATGAAGGCGGACCGGATGTCCGCCTACACGCAGGCCGGGCTGGGCCTGGAAGACGCATTGCGCCAGGAGTTCCAGGAGGGGGTGAAGGTGCTCCAAACGGAGTCCATCGCCGGGGCCACGCGCTTCGCCGGGGGAGCGGGCCGGCACGGCCGGTTCGAGTAGACACCGGAAGGCACCCCGGGAGCGCTGCGCGGCACGTGGGACTGTGTTAGTTCGCGGGCCATGCGCTTCGACACGCTCGCCATCCATGCCGGCCAGGAGCCGGACCCCACCACGGGCGCCATCATGACGCCCGTCTACCTGACCTCCACCTACGTCCAGGACGGGCCGGGGGAGCACAAGGGCTACGAGTACAGCCGCACGCAGAACCCCACGCGCAAGGCCCTGCAGGACTGCCTGGCCGCGCTGGAGGGCGCGAAGTACGGCGCCGCGTTCGCGTCCGGCCTCGCTGGCACCGACATGCTGATGCACATGCTGGAGGTCGGTGACCACGTCATCGTCTCCGACGACGTGTACGGCGGCACCTTCCGCCTCTTCGACAAGGTGTGGAAGCGCGCGGGCATCACGTACTCCTTCGTGGACCTCTCCAAGCCGGAGAACTTCGAAGCGGCCATCACCCCCAAGACGAAGATGGTCTGGGTGGAGACGCCGACCAACCCGATGCTCAAGCTCATCGACCTGGGCCGCATCGCGGAGATCGCCAAGAAGCGCGGCATCCTGTCCGTCGCGGACAACACGTTCATGACGCCGTACTTCCAGAAGCCGCTGGCGCTGGGCTTCGACGTCGTCGCGCACTCCACGACGAAATACCTCAACGGCCACAGCGACGTGGTGGGCGGCTTCGTGTGCACCAGCCGCGATGACGTCGCGGAGCGGATGTACTTCCTGCAGAACGCGGTGGGCGGCGTGTCCGGCGCCTTCGACAGCTTCCTCGTGCTGCGCGGCGTGAAGACGCTGCACGTGCGCATGGACCGCCACGCGCACAACGCGATGAAGGTCGCCCAGTACCTGTCCACGCACAAGCAGGTGAAGAAGGTCACCTACCCGGGCCTGGAGACGCACCCGCAGCACGCCCTGGCGCGCCAGCAGATGACCGGCTTCGGCGGCATGCTGACGTTCGACATCCACGGCGGCCTGGAGGCGGCGCGCACCTTCCTCAAGGCGGTGAAGGTCTTCGCCTGCGCCGAGTCCCTGGGCGGCGTCGAGTCCCTCATCGAGCACCCCGCCATCATGACCCACGCCTCCGTCCCCAAGGAGACGCGGGAGAAGCTGGGCATCGCGGACGGCTTCATCCGCCTGTCCGTGGGCATCGAGGACTCGCAGGACCTCATCGACGACCTGGCGCAGGCGCTCGACCGGGCGAAGTAGCCCCCGGCCGCACCGTCGCTTCAACGCCGGGCCTTCACGCTCCCCCACACCGGGCGCGTGGAGGCCCTTCGTCGTTTCCGGACCCGGAGCGCGGCCCACGCCTGCCTCCTCTCCAGGCTGCCCGGATGCCCTCCGGGGCAGGGGGAATGTTGGTTGGAACACAACGTTCCCGCCGCGATGCGCAATCGACTGCTTGTCTCCACCGGCCTCCTGGGCGCGTGGCTCGCGACTGGCTGCGAGTCCCCGCCTGTTCCCACTGACTCGGATGACCCTCCCGCCGCGCTCCCCGCGCCGGCGGCGCAAGACGAAGAAGCGTCCCTCGCCGCGGCCAATTGCAACCAGCTCGCCCCCAAGGCGGTGACGGCCAGCGGTGACGACGGCAACGTGGCCGCGAACACGCAGGACGACAACCTGGCCACGCGCTGGAGCGCGCAGGGGCAGGGCGTCTGGCTCCAGATGGACCTGGGCACGGCGCAGTCCCTCACCGGCACCACCATCGCGTGGCACCGGGGCAACGAGCGGCAGAACCACTTCACCATCGCCACCTCCACGGACGGCGCCACCTTCACGCAGGCGTACGCGGGCGACAGCGCCCTCAATGCCTCCGCGCAGACGATGTCCTTCTCCGCTCGCAGCGCGCGCTATGTGCGCATCACCGTCAACGGCAACACGGTGAACGACTGGAACTCCATCGCGGAGACCCGGGCGTGCGCGGCGGGCGCGACTCCCACGCCTCCGTCCTCGTCCGACTCCGGTCCTGTGCTGCCCCGGCTGCCGTACTTGCAGAGCGTGAAGCAGACCTCCGCCATCGTGGCCTTCCGCACGGCCAGCACCTGCACGCCCACCGTGCGCTACGGCGAAGGCACCAGCCTGACGAACACGGTCAGCGCGGGCGTGTCCGGCACGCGCCACGCGGTGAAGCTGTCGGACCTGACCGCGGGCCGCACCTACGGCTACGTGGTGTCCGCGTGCGGCAGCACCACGGGGCTGCGCAGCTTCCAGACGTCCACGGCGTCCACCGCCACGAAGGTGCACTTCACCGCGATGGGTGACTTCGGCACGGGCGGCAGCTACCAGAAGAAGGTGATGGCGGTGATGTCCACGCCCGCGTGGCGTTCGGAGCTGCTGCTGGCCCTGGGCGACAACGCGTATCCGGACGGCACCGACGCGGAGTTCCAGGCGCACCTCTTCACGCCCATGGCCACGCTCTTGCGTCAGGTGCCCATGTTCGCCACGCCCGGCAACCACGAGTACGTGACGAACCAGGCGCAGCCCTACCTGGACAACCTCTACCTGCCGGCCAACAACCCGGCGGGCACGGAGCGCTACTACTCCTTCGACTGGGGCCCGGTGCACTTCATCTCGCTGGACTCCAACTGCGCGGTGGGGCTCGCGTCCGCGGACCGGTGCACGCTCGCGGCGCAGAAGGCGTGGGCGGAGAGCGACCTGGCCGCGAACACGCGCCCGTGGACGGTGGCCTTCTTCCACCACCCGTCCTGGTCCAGCGGTGAGCACGGCTCGCAGCTCACCATGCGCCGCCAGTTCGGCCCGCTGTTCGAGAAGTACGGCGTGGACCTGGTGCTCACCGGGCATGACCACGACTACGAGCGCAGCAAGCCGATGTACGGCGACAACGTGGCGTCCGGCAGCCAGCGCGGCATCCCGTACCTCGTGGTGGGCAGTGGCGGCGCGACCCTGCGTCCCTTCGCCACCAGCCAGCCCGCGTGGACCGCGCTGCGCGACAACCAGGCCTACGGCTTCCTGGACGTGACGGTGGACGGCGGCACGCTGACGGCGCGGCTCATCACCTCCAGCAACACCGTGCGCGACACGCTCACCCTGAAGAAGACCCTGGCCAAGAGCGCGGCCCGGACGGCGAGCAGCGCGGACGAGGTCGCGGCGGAGGAGGCCCATGACACGCCTCCGGGACCGACGGATGACCGCGCGGAGCCGCGCGTCCTCCGGCCGGTGCCGCCCGCGGACACCCTGGAGTCCGTGGCGGATCCCGAAGAGCCGCTTCCGCAGTAGCCGAAGGGGCCCGCCGGAAGGTAGGGAGGGGCGGACACCGTTCCACCCCTTCCATCGCCGGCGGGCCGGCACACCTTTTCGAGGGACACCATGCGCTACTTCGACGACTTCCCCATCGGTGAGATCATGGAGCTGGGGCCGTATGTGGTGACGCGCGAGGAGATCCTCGCGTTCGCGCACCAGTTCGACCCCCAGCCCTTCCACATCGACGAGGACGCCGCGCGCCAGAGCATCTACGGCGGCATCATCGCCAGCGGCTGGCACACCGCCTCCATCTGCCACAAGCTGCTCGTGCAGGGCCTGCTGAGCACGTCCGCCAGCATGGGCTCCCCGGGCCTGGATGAGCTGCGCTGGAAGAAGCCGGTGCGCCCGGGGGACACCCTCAAGGTGCGCGTCGAGACGCTGGAAGCCCGGCCCTCCACGAGCAAGCCGGACCGGGGCGCCCTCAAGTTCCGCTTCGAGGTCGTCAACCAGCACGGCGAAGTCGTGATGACGGAGCTCGCCAACGCGCTCTTCGCCCGTCGCGCGCCGGCCCCCTGACGAAAACCGGGACACTTTGAGTTCCAGGGGCAACCTGGGCTAGCAATAGCGCCCAAGGAGAAGCCCATGTCCGACAAGAACGAAGTGGTGCCGCCTCCGGCGCCCAGCCGTCTGAAGCGTCCGGTGGAGGTGGTGCGCGCGGAGCTGCTGGCCGACGCGGACGTGAAGCAGCAGGCGGAGATGCTCAAGCTCCCCATTGAGGCGTACGTGGAGAAGATCCTCGACTACGCCATCCACCCGGACAAGCCGCCCCAGCTCCAGATCATCCCCGACGAGGAGCTGAAGGCGCGCGACCCGAAGATCGCCACGGTGGAGGAGATCGGAACCCACCTGCAGAAGATCATCGACGGGGAGATCGTCATCAGCCCGGCCCAGCAGCGCGACGGCTTCAGCAGCGACAAGAGCCATGATCAGCGCTACAGCGCCGCGCTCGGCTCCGCGCCCAAGCCCGGCGAGCCCGTGGCCCCGAAGCCCGGCACCCCCTCGGATCCGGCCGTCACCAAGAAGGGCCCCATCCGGGGCTGATTTCCGCAACCTCGCGGAACTGCTGGGCTTTTCCCGGATGAATCCTGATTATTCCAGGACCGGAAACTAATCGCCCCTCGGGCCGACAATCCTTCAACGTTTCACTTCGAGGGCCGCCACGCGGTCCTCCCGAAAAGGATCACGACCATGGGCGGCATCGGCAAGGCAATCGGCAAGGTGATGGACATCGTCAAGCCGTTCGTGACGATGGTGAACCCGCTGCTCGGCGCGGCGATGAGCTTCGCCAGCGGCCTGATGCAGGGCAAGAACCCCCTGCAGTCGCTGCTGGGCGCGGCCACCGACCTCATCCCGGGCGGCGGCGTGCTGAAGAACGCCATGGGCATGTTCGCCAACTCCGGCCTGATGGACGGCGCGGGCGGCAACAGCCTGCTGTCCGGCGCGCTGAACCTGGCGACCGGCAAGAGCAAGGTCACGGACGTCATCGGCGACCTGTTCAAGTCGAACAAGAAGAACCCGCTCACCGACATCGGCATGAGCAACACGGCGGAGCTCGCCGCGCAGCGCATGTCGACGTTCCTCGCCTAGTCCATGAAGCCCATTCCCTTCGACCCCAAGCTGCACCACGGGTTGCTCGAGCTGTGGCGCAAGCCATGGGACGAGACCATGACCCCGGATGCCCTTCCTCAGACGGGCTTCGTGGTCCCGGACAAGGCGGCGGGCTTCCTGTACCGGACGGACAGCTCGGTGGCGCTGATCGAAGGGATCATCGCCGCCCCCGGGCTGAGCAAGGAAGTTCGCAACGAGGCCGTCAACGCCATCGTCGCCGCGATTCGCGACGAGGCCCGGCGGCTGGGCTTCAAGCTGCTGCTGGGTTACTCGCAGCTGGACGCCATCATGGAGCGCGCCAAGCGCTTCGGCTTCATCCACGTGGGCCCGGGCTTCCACATGGTGGCCCTGGACCTGACGAAGCCGGATCCCTGACGCGCCGCTGAAGCGCTGGACACGCACGAAGGGCCCGAAGGGAGGTTTCTCCTCCTTCCGGGCCCTCGGTGTTTCCGGCGCCTGCCGCGTCGCCTCAGGCGGCGGTGCGGTGCAGGTAGTCGATGAGGTCGATCTTCGTGACGATGGCGATGACCTTCTCGCCGTCCTTCACCACGGCCACGTTGTCGCGCGCGAAGATTTCACGCAGCCGGTCGATGCTGGCCTCGGCGGCCACGGCGCCCTGGAGCGGGGCGACGATGGGGTCGATGGTGTCCTGGAACTTCACCTTGTTGGCGACCAGGGCGTTGAGCAGGTCGTACTCGTGCACCATGCCCGCGGCGCGCCCGTCGTCGGACACCACCGGCATCTGGCTGATGCCATGGCTGCGCATCGTCTCCACCACGCGGTCCACGCGGTCCCCGCGCTTCGCCGTCTTCAGCTCGCGCGGCTTCGCGCCGATGATGTCGCGCACGGTGCCGGCGCCCTTCTCCTGCATGAAGCCGTTGTCGCGCATCCACTCGTCGGAGTGGAACTTGGAGATGTAGCTGCTGCCGGAGTCGGGCAGGACGACCACGATGGTCTTGCCCTTGCCAATCTCCTTCGCCAGCTCCACCGCCACGTGCACCGCGGCGCCGGAGGAGCCACCCGCGAAGATGCCCTCCTCGCGCGCGAGCCGGCGGGCCGCGTTGAAGCACTGGCGGTCATCCACCTGGCGCACGTCGTCCACGACGGAGAAGTCCATCGCGCCGCAGAGCATGTCCTCGCCGATGCCTTCCACCTTGTACACGTGCGGCTCGGTGAGCTTGCCCGTCTTGAAGTAGCCCTCGTAGACGGAGCCTTCGGGGTCCACGCCCACGTTCTTCAGGCCGGGGATCTTCTCCTTCAGGAACTTGCCGGCGCCGCTCATCGTGCCGCCGGTGCCCAGGCCCGACACGAAGTAGTCGAACTTGCCCTCGGTCTGCTCGAGGATCTCCGGACCCGTCGTGTGGTAGTGCGCCTCGATGTTGTCCGGGTTGTGGTACTGGTTCAGCATGAACGCGCCGGGCGTCTCCTTGGCCAACCGCTTGGACGTCTCGTAGTAGCTGCGAGGGTCCTCGGCGGGCACGTTCGTCGGCGTGACGACGACCTGGGCGCCCATGGCCTTCAGGCGGTTGATCTTCTCCAGGGACATCTTGTCCGGCATGGTGAAGATGCACTTGTAGCCCTTCACCGCCGCCGCCAGCGCCACGCCCATGCCGGTGTTGCCGGACGTGTTCTCCACGATGGTGCCGCCGGGCTTGAGCGTGCCCGCCCGTTCGGCCTTCTCGATGATGTAGAGCGCCATGCGGTCCTTGATGGACGCGCCGGGGTTCATGAACTCGCACTTCACGAGCACGGTGGCGTCGTTCGGACCGACCAGCTTGTTGAGCTTCACCAGCGGCGTGTGGCCAATGGCGGTGAGGATGTTCTCTTGGATGTCCATCGTGCGTGGCTTCCCGAAAAGGGGGGTATCGGGGCCTTATACGTGCTCCGCCCCGTCAGGGGGAACATGCCCGGAGGCCCCAGGCTTCCTGACGCGGGAGGACCAAAAGGGTTGCGCTTCCCCGGCCCCGGGCGGCGGCCTTCACGGGGCCCAGGGTCCCCTCGTCGCTTAGGCGACAGGCCGGACGGTCGCCGGGCCAGCGGCCCACGCGGGCTTTGACCCGCCGCGCCGTGCCTCCGATACTCGCGGGCGACTTTCCTTCCCCCGCTGGAGCACCCGTCCGCATGGAACTTGAGGCCGCCCTTCGCGACCAGGTGGGACAGGCCATTGGCCGTCCCGTTCCCGACGCACCCATCACGAAGCTCAAGGGCGAGGCGAGCAGTCGCTCCTACTACCGCGTCGGCGCGCCCCCGGACAGCTGGGTGGCCATGGTGATGCCGCCGGACGCGACGAAGAAGAGCGACGAGGCCACCAAGGGCGAGCCCCCGAAGGAGCTGCCCTTCGTCAACGTCCACCGCTACCTGAGCGGGCTGGGCGTGCGCGTGCCGCGCATCCACCGCTACGACGAGCCCGCCGGCATCATGATTTTGGAGGACCTGAGCGACATCACCTTCGAGTCCGCGCTGGAGGGGGGCCGCCACAACCAGGCGCTCTACACGCGCGCGGTGGAGCTGCTGGCGCGCCTGCGCGTGCAGGCGGAGAAGAAGCAGGATCCGGAGTGTCTGGCCTTCACGCGCGCCTTCGATGAAGACCTGTACGACTGGGAGCTGCACCACTTCCGCGAGTGGGGCCTGGAGGCCTGGAGCGGCAAGAAGCCCACGGACGCGGAGCGCGCCGAACTGGACGCCACGTTCAAGGACATCGCGAAGCAGCTGGCCGCCGCGCCGCGCGGCTTCACGCACCGCGACTACCAGAGCCGCAACATCATGGTGAAGGAGGGCGAGCTCATCGTCATCGACTTCCAGGACGCGCTCCAGGGCCCCCGTCAGTACGACCTGGTGGCGCTGCTGCGCGACAGCTACGTGGAGCTGGACCGCGCGTTCGTGGACACGATGCTGGATGTCTACATCGCCACGTTCGAGAAGGAGAGCGGGGAGAAGATTGACGCGAAGGCCTTCAAGGCGTTCTTCGACCTGCTCACCATCCAGCGCAAGCTGAAGGACGCGGGCCGCTTCGAGTTCATCAACCGCGTGAAGGGCAACCCGGGCTTCCTGGTGTCCATCCCCGCGTCGCTGCGCTACGTGAAGGACGCGTTCGCGCGCCGGCCGGAGCTGTCGAAGCTCCAGACGCTGATTGCGAAGTACGTGCCCGAGCTGGCGGCCTGAGCGCATGAAGGCCATGGTCCTCTGCGCGGGCCTGGGCACGCGCCTGCGCCCGCTCACCGAGCGCTGGCCCAAGCCGGCCATGCCGTTTCTTGGCCAGCCGCTGTTCCGCTACCACCTGGCGGTGCTGAAGGCCGCGGGCGTGACGGCGGTGGGCATCAACACGCACCACCTGCCGGACACGATGGCGAAGGCGGCCCGCGCGGAGTGCGAGCGCGCGGGGCTGTCCCTGCACGTCGTGCACGAGCCCGTCATCCAGGGCACTGGCGGCGGCATCCGCGGCCTGAAGGACTTCCTCGCGGGCGAGGACTTCATCGTGTTCAACGGGGACATCCTCTTCCCGGTGGACCTGAGGCCCGTGGTCGCGGCGCACCGGGAGTCCGGCGCGGTGGCCACGATGGTGCTCCTGCCCATGCCGGAGGGGGAGACGTACGCGGCTGTGGAGGCGGACGCGGGCATGCAGGTGAAGCGCATCGCGGGGTACGGGCCGGGCGGTGACGGGCTCAATCCCTGGCACTTCACCGGCGTGCACGTGATGTCCCCCAGCGTGTTCGACTTCATGACGGCCGAGGGTCCCGAGGACATCAACCGCGAGGTCTACGTGCGGGTGATGCAGGCGGGGCTCAAGATTCGCGGGCACGCGGTGGACGCGTACTGGTCGGATTTGGGCATGCCTTCGCGCTACCTGGCCACCGTGCGGGACGTGCTGGAAGGGCGCGTGCCGCTCCAGGCGCTGGGGACGGACTCGCCGCTCGCGGGGCTGAAGGCCGATGCCGCCGGGGCGTGGGTGCATCCGGAGGCCCGCGTCGCGGGGACGGTGCGCGGGCCCGCGTACGTGGGCGCTGGGGCCGTCGTGGATGCGGGCGCCAGCGTGGGCCCGGGCGTGTCGGTGGGCCCGGGGGCGCGGGTAGGGCAGGGGGCCCGGCTGGAGCGCTGCGCCGTGTTCGAGGAGACGCAGGTGGCGCCGGGTGAGGCCCTCACGGAGCTGCTCGCGTGGGGCCCGCACCGGGTGCCCGCTTCGCTCGCGGGACGCTGAGGCTTCAGGGCTTTGCGTTGACGGGGCCCGTCCTCCTGTCGGGAGGCCGGGCCCTGGTCATGTGCTTCAGGCGGCGTGGTAGCGCGCGAGCACGCAGGTGACGTTGTCGTTGCCGCCCGCCGCGTTGGCCAGGTCGATGAGCTGGCCGCACGCCTTCTCCAGCTCCGGCGTGCGCGACAGGATGTCCTGCATCTGCGCGTCGGAGATCATGCCGCTCAGGCCGTCCGAGCACAGCAGGAAGACGTCGTTCTCCAGCGGGTCCACGCGGGTGACGTCCACCTGCACCTGCTCCTTCATCCCCAGCGCGCGCACGATGACGTTCTTGTGGGGGAAGTTCTCAATCTCCTCCGGCGAGAGCTTCTTCGCCTTGAGGTAGTCGTTGAGCAGCGAGTGGTCCTCCGTCACCTGCTGGAGGATGCCACCGCGGAAGAAGTACACCCGGCTGTCGCCCACGTGGCCCACGTAGACCGCGCTGTCCGCGAAGTGCACGGACACGATGGTGGTGCCCATGCCCTTGTACTTGGTGTCCACGGTGGCGCGCTCGAAGATGCGGGCGTTGGCCAGCTTGATGCCGGTGGACAGCCGGTTCTCATCGTAGTTGCGCTGCTTGTCCATCTTGAACGGCCAGGTGGCGTCCTGGTCCTTGGACGTCATGCGGAAGAACTCGCCCAGCTCGTCCACCGCGATGCGGCTGGCGATTTCTCCGGACGAGTGACCGCCCATGCCGTCCGCCACGACCACGAGGTTCTCCTCGGTGAGCACGAGGTAGTTGTCCTCGTTGTGGTTCCGCTTCATCCCGACGTGGGTGCTGCCGGCGACCTCGATGCGCATGCGTGGGGACTCTTCCGGGAGAGGCGTGAAAATCGGGCCGCGACGTTAACAAAGCGGTCGGAAAGGGGTCAAAAAGCTCTCGCCGATGAGGCCCCCCACCCTCCGGGTGTGGGTGGGCGGGGAGGCGGGAGCGATTTTCCTTTTCAGGAGGTAACAGTCTCCGCGGGCGCGAACACCAGCCGGTCACCCTCCTGGGTGCCGCTCGCCAGGAGGACGCCCGAGGGCAGCTCCAGGACCGAGCGGGCGCGGCGGTAGATGGAGGTGGCACGCCAGGGGGGAAGCGCGGACAGTTGCTTGACGATGCGCCCTTCCGCGTCCAGGAAGGCGACGTCGATGGGGATGCGCATGAAGAACGTGTGGATGGAGTTGCAGGGCTCGATGTGCATCCCGGCCCCCATCGGCAGTGAGGCGCGGCCCATGAGGCCCTGGAAGCGCTGGACGAAGGACTCGGCCCGTTCGGCGCGGTCCGCGAGCAGCCGCTGCCGCGTTTCGTTGGTCACCCTCCAGTGCATGTCCCGTGTTCTACCCCATGCTTGAGCCCCTGGCGTCCCCCCTGCATCTGGTCCTGGTCTCCCCCCAGATTCCGCCCAACACGGGCAACGTGGCCCGGCTGTGCGCGGTGACGGGCTGCCGGCTCATCCTGGTGGAGCCCCTGGGGTTCTCCATCGACGACCGGAACCTCAAGCGGGCGGGGCTGGACTACTGGGACAAGGTGTTCCTGAAGCTGTACCCGACCTATGACGCCTACGTGGCGGAGTACCCGGAGGCCCGGCGGTGGCTGTTCTCCGCCCGGGCCCAGACGTCGCTCTACGCGGCCCGGTTCCAGGCGGGGGACCACCTGGTGTTCGGCTCGGAGGTGACGGGGCTGTTGCCGGAGGTGATGGC
>NZ_RAWD01000459.1:0-5846 GCF_003612065.1 Corallococcus sp. CA047B | reverse complement strand
GCCCCGACCCGTGACGCCCGGTCCCCGCACCAGCGCCACCAGCGTGGACAGCGCCTCGGATGCCAGGCGCCCCGTGTGGACGATGGACTGGGTGAAGGCCTCGCCGGGCACGTGCGTGCGGAACACGTACTGCTGGCTCACGCCGATGCGCCCCGTGCCCCGCTCATCCGCCCGGGGCCGCACCTTCACCGTGCGCGGCTCGCCGTGCCGCTCCACCGCCAGGTCCAGCTCATGGCCCACGCCGTCCGCCACCCGCGTGACGAAGTCCGACCAGCTCTCCAGCGGCTTGCCGTCCACGCGCACCAGCCGGTCCCCCGGCAGCAACTGCGCGCGCGCCGCCTCCGAACCCGGCAGCACCGTGCCCACCGTCAGCGGCACCACCACGTGCGTGCCCGACGAATACAGGGCGAACAGCAGGCCCACCGCCACCGCGTAGTTCGCCGCCGGCCCCGCCAGGATGATGGCCATCCGCTTGAGCGGCCCCAGCGTGCCGAACCCCGTCGTGTCCTCTTCCCCGGAGCGGTGCGGGTTCATCCCCTGCAGGTTCGCGGAGGCACCCAGTGGAATCGCGCCCAGCACGAACTGCGTGCCGCCCAGCCGGAACGACAGCAGTGGCGGCCCGAAGCCCACGGTGAAGCGCGGCACCCGCACGCCCAGCAGGCGCGCGGCCACCAGGTGCCCCAGCTCATGCACGATGAGCAGCGCCCCAAGGGCGAGCAGGACGAACAGGTAGTGCATCCGGACCCGTCCGCGCCTACAGCTTGCGGCGCTTCCCGGTGCGCTTGTAGGTCAGGTAGTCGGACAGGATGGTGCCGTGGTCGAAGCAGAGGTCCTTCGGCAGCGCGTCCAGCGTGAAGGTCTTCGCCTCCGCCGCGTCGTCCGCGCCCACCGGCTCTCCCTTCGCCTGCGCGATGAACACCGTGGAGATGGTGTGCAGCCGCGGGTCGCGCTTCGGATCCGAATAGCTGAAGAACTGCTCCTCCAGCGTCACGTCCAGCCCCGTCTCCTCCTTCGCCTCCCGGATGGCCGCCTTGTCCAGCGGCTCACCCTCGTCCACGAAGCCGCCCGGCAGCGCCCAGCCCACCGGCGGATTCGCGCGGCGGATGAGCACGATGCGCTCGCCAGACAACTCGATGATGCAGTCCACGGTGGGTTTGGGGTTGCGGTATTCAGGCATGGCGGCGCACTCTACCTCCGCCCCCACCCGAGCGCCCGCTCCGGATGCCTCCCGTGGGCGATGGTGCGTGCCGTGTCTACCCTCCGACGCCTCTGTCTCGTTGCCTTCGCGCTCGCGGCCCCCTCCCTGGTGGGCTGTCTGCCGTACAGCCAGAACGAGGGCGACTACGAACTGACCCCCGTCGAGCTGCTGCGCGACGACTGCAACCTGCTGCCGCAGGTGATCGACGAGTTCCGGCTGGGCCTCCAGATTTCCGGCCGCGTGGTGCGCGCGGACTTCGGCGTGCAGAACATGCAGCTGCTCGGCTACTTCCTGGAGGACGGCGAGGCCTTCACCGCGGACGGCAGCGTGGCCAACGTGAGCGCCTCGGCGAACGGCCAGGAGTGCCTGCTCGGTCAGATCCGCGTTCACCTGGACGCCACGACGCAGTGCTCGACGCAGTTCAATGGTCAACTGCGGCTCGTCTACGACTCCGACGGCGTCACGCAATGCTCCTGCGAGCTGTGGGTCCGCTTCGAAGGCGTTCAGGGAAACACCCGCTGCGAAGAGTCGCCTTGAGACTCGGGGGCCGGGCCCCTAGAACAAGAGGGCTGTTCCCACGCGCAATGGAGGGACGCCCATGGCTGACCCGCAGGCAATCAACTCGGTCCTGACCGAGTCCCGCGTCTTCCCCCCGCCCGAGGAGTTCTCCCGGCGGGCCCACATCCGGAGCATGCAGGATTATCAGCGGCTGTGGGACGAGGCCGACAAGGACCCGCAGAAGTATTGGGGGGACCGTGCCCGCGAGGAGCTCTACTGGAAGGAGCCCTTCAAGACGGTGCTGGAGTGGAAGCCTCCCCACGCGCGCTGGTTCATCGAGGGCCGGACCAACCTCTCCTACAACTGCTTGGACCGGCACCTGCCGAAGCTCGCGGACAAGCCCGCCATCCTCTTCGAGGGGGAGCCCGGCGACCGCCGCTCCGTCACCTACGGTGAGCTGTCGAAGCAGGTGAACCGGCTGGCCAACGGCCTCAAGTCCCTGGGCGTGAAGAAGGGCGACCGCGTCGGCATCTACCTGCCCATGGTGCCCGAAGCGGCCGTCGCGATGCTGGCGTGCGCGCGCCTGGGCGCGGTGCACTCCGTGGTGTTCGGCGGCTTCTCCGCGGAGGCGCTCCAGGAGCGCATGAAGGACATGGGCGCGAAGGTGCTGCTCACCGCGGACGGCGGCTGGCGCAAGGGCGCCGTGGTGCCGCTGATGAAGAACGTGGAGGCCGCGCTCCCCAACGCCCCCAGCATCGAGAAGGTCGTCGTGCTCACGCGCACCGGCGACGGCAAGCTTCCCGACGGGCCGAAGTTCATGGCGTGGGACGCGCTGGTGAAGGGCCAGGCCGACACCTGCGAACCGGAGTGGGTGGAGAGCGAACACCCGCTGTTCATCCTCTACACGTCCGGCTCCACCGGGAAGCCCAAGGGCGTTCTGCACACCACGGCGGGCTACGCGATGAACGCGTCGCTCACCACTCGCTGGGTGTTCGACCTGCGCGAGGACGACATCTACTGGTGCACCGCGGACGTGGGCTGGGTGACGGGCCATACGTACGTGGTCTACGGCCCGCTGATGAACGGCATCACCACGGTGCTCTACGAGGGCGCGCCCACGCAGCCGGGGCCGGACCGCTTCTGGGACATCATCGAGCGCTACAAGGCCACCATCCTCTACACCGCGCCCACCGCCATCCGCGCCTTCATGCGCCTGGGGGACGGGCCGGTGAAGCAGCACGACCTGTCCTCGCTGCGCCTGCTGGGCAGCGTGGGCGAGCCCATCAACCCCGAAGCGTGGATGTGGTACCGCGACGTCATCGGCGGCGGCCGCTGCCCCGTCGTGGACACATGGTGGCAGACGGAGACGGGCTCCATCATGATCTCCCCGCTGCCGGGCGCCACGCCCACCAAGCCGGGCTCCGCCACCCTCCCGCTGCCCGGCATCCACGCGGAGATATTGGACCGCGACGGCAACCGCGTGCCCAAGGGGCAGGGCGGCCTGCTGTTCGTGACGAAGCCCTGGCCGTCCATGCTGCGCACCGTGTACGGGGACCCGGAGAGGTACGTGAACACGTACTTCAGCGAGCTGCCCGGCATGTACTTCACCGGCGACGGCGCGCGCACGGATCCGGACGGCTACCTCTGGCTGATGGGCCGCGTGGACGACGTGGTGAACGTGGCCGGCCACCGCCTGGGCACCGCGGAGGTGGAGAGCGCGCTGGTGTCGCACCCGAAGGTCTCCGAGGCCGCCGTGGTGGGACGCCCGGATGACCTGAAGGGCACCGCGCTGGTCGCCTTCGTGACGCTCAAGCAGGGCAACGCCCCGTCGGACGCGCTCAAGAAGGAGCTGGCCACGCACGTGGGCAAGGAGATTGGCGCCATCGCCCGGCCGGACGACATCCGCTTCGCGGAAGGGCTGCCCAAGACGCGCTCGGGGAAGATCATGCGCCGGCTCTTGCGCGACGTGGCCGCGGGCAAGACGTCCACGCAGGACACCACCACGCTGGAGGACCTCAACGTGCTGGCCACGCTCCGTCAGAACGACGAGTAGGCGACCTCCTGCTCAGGACCGGCTGTCCTCCGCGTCCTTGCGGGGGCGGCCGTGCTTGTCCCTCACGTTCTCCCGGTCCGCCTTGCTCCACCAGATGCGGGAGCTCCACAGGGCGGGGCCCAGGACGACCGTGAGGACGAAGAACACGACCAGGCCCACCACGATCTCCGTCAAGACGTCCTCCAGGGGCCCGCGGGGGCCGGAAAAGACAACCCTAGCGTCCCCGTCCAGCAGGTGCCACGAGAGGGAACCGGGCGGGAAGTAGCACGGCGCTCGGCCCCTATCGCCTCCGTGCATGCCGCGGGGCGGCGAGACTCCGCGAGCCTCGGGGGCCCGGGCGCTTCACGGTCGGGCAACCTGCCTGGGCGGGCAGCCGGCGGCAGTCCTGCTAGATTGCGCCGCCATGAACCGATTCTCCTCGACCCTGTTCACCGCGCTGCCGCTCACGGCGGTGCTGGTCGCCCCCGTCGCGGACGCCTGCACCAGCATGCTGGTGACGAAGGGCGCCACGACGGACGGCTCCACGTTCATCACCTATTCGGCGGACTCGCACGAGCTGTACGGCGAGCTGTACCACACGCCCGCGCGCCGCCACGCGGCCGGGGCGCAGCGCGACATCGTTGACTGGGACACCGGCAAGTTCCTGGGGCGCATCAAGGAACTGCCCGCCACGTACTCCGTGGTGGGCAACATGAACGAGCACCAGCTCTCCATCAGCGAGTCCACCTTCTCGGGCCGCAAGGAGCTGGAGGGGCCCTCGGGCCTCATCGACTACGGCTCGCTCATCTACGTGGCGCTGGAGCGCGCGAAGACGGCGCGCGAGGCCATCCAGGTGATGACGGACCTGGTCGCGGAATACGGCTACGCCTCCACCGGGGAGACGTTCTCCATCGCAGACCCGAAGGAGGCGTGGCTCCTGGAGATGATTGGCAAGGGCGCTGGCCAGAAGGGCGCGGTGTGGGTGGCCCGGAAGCTCCCCGACGGCTTCATCTCCGCGCACGCAAACCAGGCGCGCATCCGCCAGTTCCCGCTCAGCGACTCCGCCACCACGCTGTACTCGCCGGACGTCATCACCTTCGCGCGCGCGAAGGGCTGGTACACGGGCGCGGACAAGGACTTCAGCTTCGCGGACACGTACCACCCGCTGGAGTTCGGCGGGCAGCGCTTCGCCGAAGGGCGCGTGTGGAGCATCTTCCGCCGCGCGGCCCCGTCCATGAAGCTGGGCCTGGAGTACGCGGACGGCTCGGATTTGAACAAGCGCCTGCCCCTGTGGGTGAAGCCGGACAAGAAGGTGTCCGTGCAGGACGCGATGGCGCTCATGCGCGACCACTTCGAGGGCACCGCGCTGGACATGTCCAAGGACGTGGGCGCGGGGCCCTACGCGGCGCCCTACCGCTGGCGCCCCATGACGTGGGACGTGGACGGCAAGAACTACGTCCACGAGCGCGCCATCTCCACGCAGCAGACGGGCTTCTCCTTCGTCGCGCAGATGCGCGGCTCGCTGCCGGACGCCATCGGCGGCGTGCTCTGGTTCGGCGTGGATGACACGTTCACCACCGTGTACACGCCCATGTACGCGGGCATCCGGCAGGTGCCGAAGAACTTCGCGCAGGGCGTGGCCAGCCGCGGAGACTTCTCCTGGGATTCGTCCTTCTGGGTCTTCAACTGGGTGTCGAACCAGGCCTACGGGCGCTGGAGCGACATGATCGTGGACGTGCAGAAGGCCCAGGGCGAACTGGAGGGCCAGTTCCTCGCGGATCAGGCCCACGTGGAGAGCATCGCGCAGACGCTCTACAAGCGCACGCCCGAGCAGGCCCGCCAGTACCTCACCGAGTACTCGCTCCAGCAGGGCGACAAGGTGCACGCGCGCTGGCGCAAGCTGGGCGAGCAGCTGCTCGTGAAGTACATCGACGGCAACGTGCGCGACGCGACGGGCAAGGTGAACCACCCGCGCTACCAGGACGCGTGGTACCGCCGCATCGCCGCGGACAACGGCCCCCGCCTGGAGTCCCGCGAGAAGCCCGAGCCGAAGCCCCAGGCTCCGGTGACCCCCGCGGCTCCTGTCCCGGCCCCCGCGGCCCCGGCGACGCCGAAGCC
>NZ_RAWD01000458.1:0-5896 GCF_003612065.1 Corallococcus sp. CA047B | reverse complement strand
CCCCCAGCGCGAGCACGCGCGGCGACACGCCCTTGCCCGCGCTCAACCGCACCCGCCCCGTCCTCCCCAGCAACCACGTCAGCCCCAGCGCCAGCGGCGTCAGCAGCAGCAGGAACAAGGCAAGCACCGATGCGCGCGGCAGTCCTTCCTCGCTGCCCAGCAGCACCAGCTCATAGATGCGCGTGGTGAGCACCCGCGTGGGAGGCGATGCCGAAACCCCCAACAGGTACGGCACGCCAAACGAAGACGCCGCCATGAGGAACACCATCACCGCGCCCGACAGCAGCGACGGCAGCACCAGCGGCACCGTGGTGCTCATGAGCGCACGCAGGGGAGAAGCACCACACACCCGCGCGGCCTCCTCCAGGGCCGGATCCACGCGTCGCAGCGCCGCCGCCCCCGCGAGCAGCACCAGCGGCAGGCCCGACAGCCCCTCCACGAACGCGATGCCACCCGCCCCGTAGAGGTTGAACACGTCCGCGCCCAACATCCGGTTCAGATACCCGGCCCGGGGACTCGCGAGCGACAACCACCCCATGCCCCAGATGAACGCGGGGATGGCCGAAGGCAGCGTGAACAGCACCGTGAGCGCGCCGCGCATCGGCAGGTCCGTGCGGAACAGCAGCACCGCCAGCGGTGCCCCCAGGGCCAGCGCCCACGCCGTCGCCCCCAAGGAGACACCCAGCGTGTTCCACAGGGCTCCCGACTCCGCCGCGAGCACCTGCCCCATCCCTCCCGTCGCCGCGCCCACGCCCCGCAGCAGCAACGCCGCGACCGGCAGCACCGCGAAGAGCAGCAGCGGCACCAGCCACGCGCCCAGCGCCAGCCACCGTCCCCCGCCACGTCCCGTCATCGCGCGAACGCCCGGCTGAAGGCTTCCTTGATGTCACCCCCGCGCAGCAGGCCCTGCTCCAGCACCGCCGGGGACCACGCCTGCGCACGGCCCAGCAAGCCCTCCACGCCGGGCTCGCCACGAGGACCGACCAGCCGGGGATCCACCGCGTGCATGTCTCCCTTCTCCACGATGATGCGCTGCCCTTCCGGCGACAGCAGCACGTCCACCAGCGCCTTCGCCGCCACCGCGTTGCGCGTCGTCGCGAACAGGCCCACCGGCCCGGGGATGACGACCGCGCCATCCGCGGGCCAGACGATCTCGATGGGGCCGCCCTTCGCCTTCGCCGCCAGCGCGTTCTCCAGGAGCAACACGCCCGCGTCCACCTCGCCGCTCTCCACCTTCTGGAGCACGGCCGCGTTGCCCCCCGCCACCACCGCGCCCTTCTCCCGCAGGCCCGCGAAGTACGCGTCACCACGCCGCGCGTGCATGAACACCGCCCAGGTGAACGCCGTGCCCGACGTGAGCGGATCCCCGACGGCGGCCTTCCCCTGCCAGCTCCCGTCCACCAGCGCCTCGAACGACTTCGGCGCCGCGCCCGCCCCCGTCCGGTGCACCAGCACCATCGTGGACAAGCGCACCGCCGCGTACCGGGCATCCAGGTCCATCAGCGAACGAGGAATGCGCAGCGCGTTCACGGAGGCGTAGCGGAGGAACGCGCCATCCCGCGCCAGACGTTCGTAGAGGAACGGATCCGACGTCATCAGCACGTCCGCGCGCACCGCGCCCGCGGCCCGCTCCGCTTCCAGGCGGCTCGCCACCTTCTCGCTGCCGGCCTGATACCAGTGCACCTGCACGCCGGGCAGCCGCTCCTTCAACAGCGGCTCCAGCGCATCCAGCACGTGCCGGTACATCGACGTGTAGACCCACACCTCGCCGGAGGGCGTCGCGGCCTGCGACACGGCGGCCCCGCCCGACGGCGCGGCGGATTCGATGCGGCACGCGCACAGGAGGACCATCGCGAGGGCGAAGCCGAAGCCCCGAAGCGTGAGGGGGATGCGCATGCGGGTGTCGATTATGCGGCACACGCCGTCCATTCACATCCACGCATCTCCACCTCCGGACGCTGGAGACCGGTGGCTCCCACACACTCGGCCCGAGCGCCCGTTGTGCGCCGTCGCGCGCGGATCCAGCTTCGGCGTCCCAGACGCCACCCGCGCCACCCGGTGGCCGGAAGGACACCCGCCCATGACCCGGAAGGAATTCCTCGCCGCGACGCTGTCGCTGATGGTCGCCCCCAACGTGCTCGGCGCCCCGCCGTCGAAGGCGAAGTCGCCCGGAGTGCCCCGCCGCAAGCTGGGCCGCACCGGCCAGGAGGTCTCTTGCGTGGGGCTCGGAGGCTTCCACATCGGCAAGCAGCAGGACGAGGCGGAGAGCATCGCCCTCATCCGGGGCGCGCTCGACCAGGGCATCAACTTCCTGGACAACTGCTGGGACTACAACGACGGCAAGAGCGAGGAGCGCATGGGCAAGGCGCTGCGCGACGGCTACCGCGCCAAGGCCTTCCTGATGACGAAGATCGACGGCCGCGACAAGAAGACCGCCGCGAAGCAGATCGACGAATCGCTCCAGCGCCTCCAGACGGACCACCTGGACCTGCTCCAGCTCCACGAGGTCATCCGCGAGAGCGACCCCGACAAGGCCTTCGCCGAGGGCGGCGCGATGGAGGCGCTGAAGGAGGCCCAGAAGGCCGGCAAGGCGCGCTTCCTGGGCTTCACCGGCCACAAGTCCCCGGACATCCACCTGAAGATGCTGGAGACCGCGAAGGCGCACGGCTTCCGCTTCGACACCGTGCAGCTGCCCCTCAACGTGATGGACGCCCACTTCAACAGCTTCGAGAAGCGCGTGCTCCCCGTGCTCGTGAAGGACGGCATCGGCGTGCTCGCGATGAAGTGCATGGGCGACCCGTTCATCCTCGACAGCAAGACCGTCACCGCGCCGGAGTGCCTGCGCTACAACCTGTCCCTGCCCGTCAGCGTCGTCATCACCGGCATCGACTCCCAGGCCCGCCTGGACCAGGCCCTCTCCGCCGCGCGCGGCTTCAAGCCCTTGAGCGAGAAGGAGGTCCAGGCCCTCCTCGCCAAGACGAAGGACGCGGCCCGGGACGGCGCCTACGAGAAGTACAAGACGAGCCACCACTTCGACGGCACCGTCCAGAATCCCCAGTGGCTCGGCTGACACCCGCCCCGCCGTGTCCATGTCTTCCTGGCAAGACACGTTAAAACAGGCAATCATGAATGCTCCCCCTACCTGGAGCACCCATGAAGCGCGCCACTCGTGCTGGCCTTGTCGCAGCGGGATTCCTCGCCACCGTTTCCGGCTGTTCGCCCGAGCCGGAGGGCCCTTCGGAGGCGCCTGTCGAGGCGGAGGCCTACGGTCAGGCGAAGCAGGGCGAGCGCGCCTATGACCCGGGCGGGGGCTGGAACCTGTCCTGGCAGGACGACTTCACCGGCACGTCGCTGAACACGGGCGCGTGGACGGTGCTGACGAGCAACTGGGACCCCGTCACCAACAACTGCAACTTCGGCACGGGCGAGCTGGAGTTCCCGCGCGCGCAGAACGTGACGGTGGGCAACGGCAAGCTGGTCATCACGGCGGAGCGCACGGCGGACAACCCCACCGACTCGCGCTGCGGCGGCCAGTTCCGTTCGTTCTACTCCGGCCGCCTGCACACGAAGGGCAAGGTGGAGGGGCGCTACGGGAAGATCGTCGCGAGCATCAAGATTCCGCCGGGCTACGGCATGTGGCCGGCGTTCTGGACGCTGGGCTCCAACATCCAGAGCGCGGGCTGGCCGGGCGCGGGGGAGATCGACATCCTGGAGTGGCACTCCAACGAGCCCACGTGGATGAAGTCCGCGCTGCATTGGTACAACGGCGGGCAGGCGGACTGGGGCACGGGCGCGAGCCGCGGCGTGGACCTGTCGCAGGACTTCCACACGTACGAAGTGGAGTGGAACGCGAACAGCATCGTGTTCCGGCTGGACAAGGACTTCGTGTCCACGGCGACCTTCGGCCACAACGAGACGGAGTTCCAGCAGCCGCACTACCTCATCCTCAACCTCGCGATGGGCGGCAACTGGTACGGCCACCCGTCCCCGAACTCCATCGACCTGCCGTGGGGCGCGCGCAAGACGATGGAAGTGGAATGGGTGCGCTGGTACCAGCCGGGCGGCTCGCAGTCGCTGGGCCTCACCAACGCGGGCTTCGAGCAGGGCCTGACGGGCTGGACCACCTGGAGCCCGAACGGCACCGGGGGCGCCGCCATCTCGGAGACGTACAACGGCGGGCACTCGGGCAGCTACCACCTGACGCACTGGACGTCGGGCGCGCCCTACGAGGCCTGGACGTACCAGACGAAGTCCGGCCTGGCCGCGGGCACGTACAAGCTGCGCGCGTGGGTCCGCAAGGGCGGCGCGTTCAACTTCGCGCGCTTCCAGGTGAAGACCTGCGGCTCGTGCGCGGCCGCCGTCAACAACCTGGGCACCTACGGGGGCTACACGCTGGTGGAGACGCCTGCCGTCACCGTGCCGGCCAACGGCTACCTGGAGTTCGGCCTGCACAGCAGCACGCCCACGAACAACGGCTCCAGCTTCATCCACATGGATGACGTGGAGCTGGTCCGCCTGTAATCGCATCCACCGCCGCGCGCGCCAGGCGCTCCCCGGCGCGCGCGGTGCTTCAGGCCTCAGTACGGAACGAGCACGAAGTCGTCCACGTACACCGTGCCCTGATCCGACCCCGAGTCGTCCATCAGGTAGAAGTCATTCACCGTGCCGGACGTCGCGCCCAGCGCGGTCAGCGGGATGGAGACCTTCTCCCAGGTCCCTGCCGTGATGGGGTGGCCCAGCACCGTCACCAGGTTGATGCTGCCCAGCGGCGTGGCGTTGTCATACAGCGCCAGCCGAAGCTGCTGCCCACCGGTCGTACCGCCGTGCACCCACAGGTCGATGGACTGGTACAGCGACAGGTCCAGCCCCGTGTGGTGGAACATCAGCGCCTCCCAGTAGTCCGGCTCGAAGCTGAGGGCGGTGGGGCCCGAGTGCACGGTGACGGCCTCGTCCAGCGAGTGGGTCCCCCAGCTCCAGTCCTGGAACCCACTGCCCATGGCGTCGTCGTAGATGACCGTGCCCACGGAGGGCGGGGCTTCGGTGAGGCCGTCGGTCAGCGCCAGGCCCTCCGCCACGGTGACGGTGCGGATGCCAGTGGACTTCACGTAGTTGAGGATGGTGGTGAAGTTGGTGGTCTTGTACTGCGTCTCGCGGGTGGGCGTGCCGCTGGTGAACTCGTGGAAGAGGATGATGAGCCAGCTCTTCTCCGCGATGGCCTGGTTGATCCACCCCTTCACCGTCGCCACCGTCACCGCGCTCGACACGTCGTTGGCGCGCAGCTCGTAGATGACCGTGTCGCGGTAGTTGCGGCCCGCGTTGATGGTGCGGTGGCTGGCGTATTCGGCCTTCAGCGACGTCATCACCGTCGCGTTGTACGCGCCGTAGGGGGAGGCGAAGTCCTTGCCGCACATCGCGCCGACATTCGTGGCCAGGTACGCGCGCGAGTCGTGCAGCTCCGACGTGAGCTGCGCGGGCGTCAGCGAGGTGAGGTCCGCGTGCGTGCGCGTGTGGCTGGCGATCTCATTGTTCTCCGCGTAGAGCGTCTGCACCTGCGCGAGGCTCATGTAGCCGCTCCAGCCCTGCGCCACGGCGTCGGTGACCAGGTAGTACGTGGCACGAATGCCGCGCGACTTGAGCGCGGGCCGCGCCGCCGAGTACTGCGTGCTCCAGCCGTCATCCAACGTGATGGAGACCATGCCTTCCGCGAACGGCGACGCGGCAAGGGCGGAAGAAGCGCAAAGGAACACCGCGGCGCAAAGCGCGCGGGACGACGGATTCAGGAAGGTCATGTCTGGGCAATCCCCCGATGAGGGTGTCCAAGGATACGCGCGCGGCGCGGGAATCCCAGGCACTGCTTCCCGGCCCCCCAGGCCGAGCCCCATGTTAGAAGTCCACC
>NZ_RAWD01000457.1:0-5976 GCF_003612065.1 Corallococcus sp. CA047B | reverse complement strand
CGCCCCGCCCCACCGGCGCAAGCGCTGGGGTCGGAGGTTGCTGTGGGGCATGCTGGGCTTCCTCGGCCTCATCGTCCTGTTGGTGGTGGGCGCGCTCGTCTACGCCACCAGCGCGGGCGGTTCGGCGCGCATCGCGCGCTTCGGCGTCGACCTGGCGAACAAGCAGTTGGCGGGCCGCCTGGAGCTGGCCAGCTTCGACCTGGACCTCAACGGCGCGGTCCTCACCGGCATCAAGATCTACACGCCTGAAGGGGACCTGGCGGCGGAGATTGCCCGCGTGGAGGCGCGGCTCCACCTGTCGCCGCTCCTGGGCCAGTCCGTGCAACTGACGAAGGTGCGCATCGAGACGCCCCGCCTGTACCTGGTGCAGGACGAGCGCGGCCTCAACCTGATGCGCGCGCTGGAGCCCCGGGAGCCCAAGCCGGAGGAGCCTCCCACCGAGAGCACCAGCAAGCTCGTCATCCACCTGAAGGACTTCGAGCTCAGCCACGGCTACGTGGACTTCCAGCAGGAGCTGCCCGACGGCGGCGAGCGGCAGGTGCGCCTGGAGGAGTTCGGCGCGAAGGGCGAGGGCAGCTACGCGCTGGCGTCGCAGGACTTCGCGGCGGACCTGCAGGCCACGGGCGGCCTCACCCGTCCGCTCACCGGGCCGGTGCGGCTGGTGCTCAAGGGCTCCGGCAAGCAGTTGGTGCGCACCGTGGACGCGCAGTTGGGGCTCGCGGGCGTGGAGGCGGACCTGGGCGCGAAGCAGTCCGGGGCCACGGCCGCGTCGGTGGAGCTGCGGCGGCTGTACGTGCCGCCGGAGCCGGTGAAGGCGTTCGTGCCCGCGTACCCGCTCATCGTGCCCATCGAGGCGAAGGGCACCGCGTCCATGGACGGCGACCTCGCGACGGCGAAGCTGGGCGCGACCGCGGGCAAGGCCACGCTGGACGTGGCGGGCGACGCGAACCTCAAGACCTTCCGCACGCAGGAGACCACCGTGAAGGCGCGCGGGGTGAACCTGGCGGAGCTGATGGAGAACGGCATCCCCACGAACATCGCCGCGGACCTCATCGCGCATGGCGGTGGCGACAGCGTGGAGACGCTGGATGGCGACGTGGCCCTCACCGTGTCCCCGTCCGAGTACCGGGGTCAGTCGGTGGGTCCCATCGAGATGAAGGCCAGCGCGAAGGACGGCCACTATCAGGTGGGCAACCTGCGCGTGATGATGCCGGGCGCGGCGTTCATCGCGTCGGGTGAAGGCACCGCGAAGTCGTTGGAGGCGCGCGGCAGCCTGTCCGCGGGCGACCTGAAGCTCTTGTCGCAGGCGCTGGACAAGCTGCTGCCCGGGGGCACCGTGCCGCCGCTGTCCGGCAGCGGTTCGCTGGAGCTGCAGGTGCAGGGTCCGCCGACCACGCCCGCCGTGAAGGTGGACGGCAACTTCGTCACGCTGGGCTACGGCGACATCGCCATCAAGGACCTGTCGCTCAAGGCCAGCGTCCCGGACGTCAGCCGGCCGCTCACCACCGACGCCACCGTGCTCATCAGCGAATTGAAGACCGGCGGGCGCAGCTTCCGCGACCTGTCCGTCGCGCTCACCACGGACGAGCAGCGGGAGTTGAAGGCCAGCGTGCGTGTGGAAGGCGATGCGCAGCTGGCCCTGGGCGTGGAGGGCACGGTGGACGCGGACAACGAGGGGCTCGCGATGCGCGCCTTCTCGCTGTCGTGGCCGGAGGCCACCTGGACGCTCCAGCAGCCCACGCATCTGGCGTTCAGCGGAGGGCGCATCGCGCTGTCGCCGCCGCTCCAGCTGGCGTCGGAGGCGCAGACGCTGAAGGTGGCGGCGGTGAAGGACGGTGAGCGCATCGACGCGCGCATCGACCTGGGCGCCTTTGATTTGTCGAAGCTGCCGCGCATCGCGGTGCCGGAGTCGCTGGGCCTGGGCGGCACGCTGTCCGGCCACGTCGCGGCGAAGGGGCGCATGGCGCGGCCGGACGCGGACGTGGACCTCACCTGGGCGGACGGCCGGGCGCGCGGCTACCAGGGCCTGGGGCTCGCGCTGAAGGCGCAGTACGTGAAGGACCGCGCCACCGGCACGCTGTCCGCCGGCCTGAGCGCGGCCCAGGTGTCCTCCCAGTTCGACGTGCCGGTGCAGGGCGTGCTGCGCCGCCGCAACGAGCCCCTGTCCGTGACGGTGAACCTGGAGAAGCTGGACGTCGCGGAGGTGCTGAAGCTCGCCGGGCAGCCCCCGGGGCCCAGCGGCCAGATGACGGGCAAGCTGGTGGTGAACGGCTCCGCGAAGGACCCTCGCCTGGACCTGCTGCTGAGCGGCAGCGAGCTGCGCTACCCGGGCCGCCCGGAGGCCCTCTTCGCGCAGGCGTTCGGCTTTGATTTGCGCGCCAGCTCCGACCCGAACGACGCGACCCTGGGCGCGCGCCTGGACGTGAAGGGCCTGGCCCCGCAGGCGTACGTCGCGCTGAAGACGCCCTTCACGCTGGGCGGCGTCATCGCGAAGCCGCCCACCCCCGCGCAGGCGCTGGAGGCGCCGCTGCGCCTGGAAGCGCTGGTGGCGGAGCTGCCCCTGACGCTGCTCCAGGGCATGGAGGGCGTGGACAAGCCGGACGGCACGGTGACGCTGAAGGCGGATGTGAATGGCAGCGCGCTGGCGCCGCTGGGCCGGGTGGAGGTGCAGGCCCGCGCGGTCACCGCCAACGGCCTGCCGAAGCTCAACGGCTCCGCGCTGGCGCTGGCCGGTGAGAAGGACGTGAAGCTGACGCTGGACGTGCAGCGCCCCAACGGACCGCTGGCGATGCTGGAGGCGCGCGTGCTGGCGCCCCTGGCCGCGCTCCAGGACCGCGAGGTGGTCAGCCGCGTCCCCTTCCGCATGAAGGGCCGCGTGGGTCCGGTGCCCCTCAATGAGATTCCCGGCATGGCGCAGCCGAACATGGGCAACAAGGGGCCGCAGGGCGTGCTGTCCATGGAGATCGCCGCGCGCGGAACGCCGGAGGCGCCCGAAATCGAATTGAGCGCGGGCATGCAGAACCTGGGCGTGGCGCAGACGGCGCTGGGCCAGGCGCGGCTGACGTATGCCTACTCCGGCGCGAAGTCCCTCTTCGACGCGATGCTCACCGCGCCCGGAGGCGGCTCGCTGACGCTGGGCGGCACGCTGGGCCTGGACCTGTCGCTGCCCGCGTTCCAGTCCGAGCAGGGGCCGGCGAAGAAGGTGGACCGCGCGCCGGTGGAGCTGGCGCTGCGCGCTCGCGCCTTCGACCCGTCGTTCCTGTCCGGCATCTCCCCGTACGTGCGCACGCTGGGCGGCATCATGCAGGCGGATGCGAACCTGGGTGGCACCGTGGGCGCGCCCACCTTCAAGGGCGACCTGAACTGGAAGGACGGCAAGCTGGGGCTGATGGGCTTTGGCGAGTTCCACGACATCCAGCTCGCGCTGAACGCGTCGCAGGAGCGAATCGACTTGAAGCAGCTCACCGCGAAGTCGGGCGGCGGGTCGCTGGAGCTGACAGCCAACGCGGTCCGCCAGGGCAAGAGCGGCGAGTTCGTGCTGGAGGGCAAGGGCCACACCAAGAACCTGCCCATCGTGGTGGAGGATCAGCTCATGGCCCTCCTGACGCTGAACCTGTCCATGAAGGGCAGCCTCACGGACCGGCTGGTGAACATCAACGACCTGAGCATCCCGGAGGCCCACGTCGAACTGCCGGAGGCCAAGCGCAAGGACCTGCAACCGCTGGAGCGCCCCGTCGACGTGGTGATGGTGCGCAACGGCGTGCCGGTGGACAAGCGCAAGAAGCCGAAGCAGACGCCCACACAGGTGGCGGCGAGCGGCGACCCGCGCAAGGCGCCGGACGCGGCCCCCGGCACGAAGGGCAATCCCCCGGAGCCGGGCACCGCCGTGGGCGGCGCGGGTGGGCCGTCCACCGAGCCGACCGAGGCCGAACTCGCGGAGGGCGAAGAAGAGGACGAGGGACCGCCGCAGCGCCAGTTCTGGGTGAACATCAACGCGCCCCGCAACCTGTGGGTGCGCGGCACGGACCTCAACATCCAGCTGGGCCTGTCCGAGGGCTTCCGCGTCGAGTACGCCAACGAAGCGCGCATGTTCGGCGAGGTGATGGTGCTGCTGGGCCGCGTGGACGTGCTGGGCCGCCGCTTCGACGTGCAGCGCGACAGTCAGGTGCGCTTCACCGGCCCCGTCCTCTCGCCGTACATCAACGTCACCGCCGAGCACCGCAACGACAACGCGGCCGTCACCGTCTTCGTCACCGTGCGCGGCCAGGGCAAGGAGATCACCCTCAAGACGAGCAGCGACCCGGCCCTGCCGGAGTCGGAAATCTATACGCTGCTCGCCACCGGCCGGCGCACGCTGGAGCGCGGCTCGGGCGCGTCGATGAACGCGGGCGCGCAGGCGGCGTCGGTGGTGGGCTCGTTCGTCGCCAACGAGGCGCGCAAGGCCATCGCCGCGAAGCTGCCCCTGGACGTGCTCTCCATCGAAGCGGGTGACAGCGGCATCGCCGGCACCAAGCTGGAGGTGGGCACCTACGTGACGGACAAAATCTACGTGGGCTACACCGGCCGCGTGGGCGCGAACCTCCAGAAGGGGGAGAACGCCAACGCCGTGCGCTTCCAGTACCTGTTCAGCCCGCGCTGGAGCCTGGAAGGTCAGTACGGCGACGCGCGCTCCGGCGGCCTGGACCTCATCTGGACCAAGGAGTACTGACCGCGCGCCCGGGCGACGACGTCCGCCCGGGCCGCGGCTTCAGGCGCTTTCGCTACAGCGCGTAGACGGCGTAGCAGGCGCCCAGCGGCCCCACGCCCGTGGTGCCCGCGCCGGGCGAGCTCTGCCACACGCCCTCCGCGCCGCACTGCTGCCACACGGTGCTGGAGGTCTGCACGCAGGTGCGCGTGGGCACGCCCTGGCCCAGGCGCGTGGACTGGCAATAGGGGAAGGACACGTTGCAGTTGGACGGCTTCACCGTGCCGCCCGCGGTGAAGGTGCCCGACAGGCACTGGCGCCACAGCGCGTCCGACGAGCTCTGCACGCACGACGCTTCCGGCACCGTGGCGTCCACCGTGCCGGAGTAGCAGCCGGCCGCGCTCGTGGGCCACGCGTAGGCCGTCTTGTAGCGGTTGTAGATGGAGGCCATCAGCGACGAGCCGCCCACGGTCGTCTTGCCACACTGGGTGGCGTACGCGCCCACCCAGGGCGTGTACGTGTAGAGCGCCGCGGTGGCCATGTTGACGGGCTTCACCGAGCACGGATCCAACGTGGACTTCTGCAACCCCACCTTCCAGCCGGAGATGGTGGCGCGGCCCGCCTCCAGGTCGGTGAGGTAGCCGCGCATCTTCTTCGCGGCGCACTCCACCTGCTTGCCGAAGCCCACGTATTGCGCGTCACAGCCGCTGGAGTCCGGACAGCCACAGCCCGTCGCCTTGCTCAGGTTGGTGGACGTGCCACTCTGGATGAGGCTGGACTCACCCTGGATGCGCGCCAGCATGTACAGCGGGTTGATGTTGGACGCGCGCGAGCGCTCCACGATGAGCGTCGCCGCTGACTTGCCGTAGCCCGGATCCGTGTAGCCCGCCAGGTACGAGCCCTGCTGTTGCAGGAACTGCTGCACCTGCGCCGGGGTGATGGCCGTCCCACCGGTGACGTCCGAGTCCTCCAGCAGCCGGTGCATGTCGTACTTCGTCGTCGCCTCCTGGAGCACCTGCCCGGTCAGCTCATCGACCACGGGCGCCGGGACCTCGTCGCCTTCCAGGGGACCACAGCCGACGGCCAGCAGCGCGGGCACCAGCAGCACGCTCAATCGGAGCTTCATCTCGCACCTCGGGGTGGGCCGCGGGAGTCAGGCAGCGACGGCGCCGGCCTCCTCGGGGCCAGGGGGAGCCCGAGGCTGTAGCCGGTGGGGCAAGGCTGACTCAAGATATTCCTGGATTTGTAGAATAAGCCCTGATGTGGGTGTGGCCGGCGGACCGGGTGGGAGG
>NZ_RAWD01000456.1:0-5978 GCF_003612065.1 Corallococcus sp. CA047B | reverse complement strand
CTCCCAGTGGAAGCCCCCACCCCGGCACTGCTAGACCTCCGTCAGGTCCATCTTCCGCCTCCGGAGCCCCGCGCATGCCCACGCCCCTGTCCATCCGCCGAGTCGTCCTCTACAAGCACGGCGTCGGCTACTTCGAGCGCCGGGGCAAGGTGACGGACAGCGAGACCGCGCACCTGGACTTCAAGGCGCGCGACATGAACGACGTGCTCAAGTCCATGACCGTGCTGGACCTGTCCGGCGGCTCCGTCTCCGCCGTGAGCTACGACTCCACCAAGCCCCTGGAGCAGCTCCTCTCCGAAGCCACCATCCGCATCCCCGAACACGGCAGCCTCACCGCGCTGCTCGGTCAGGTGAAGGGCGCCCGCGTCCGTGCCCGCATCGGCGGCGGACAGGTGGAGGGCGCCATCGTCGGCCTGGAGTCCCTCCCCGTCGTCCAGGGCGAGGCGAGCGTCATCCGCCCCTTCCTCACGCTGCTCGTCGGCGCCTCCCTGCGCACCATCGACGTGCTGGAGATCAGCGAGCTGGAGTTCCTCGACGAGGCCGTGCGCAAGGACCTGGAGTTCTACCTGGCCACCGTCATGTCCTCGTACAAGAAGGACTCCAAGCGCCTGTCCATCCTCACCGCCGGAGAGGGCACCCGCGAGCTGTTCGTCAGCTACGTGCTGGAGTCCCCCGTGTGGAAGACCAGCTACCGCATCCTCCTGGATGAAGCGCAGCCGCCGCTGCTCCAGGGCTGGGCGCTCGTGGACAACACCGGCGACGAGGACTGGGTGGACGTGGAGCTGTCGCTCATCGCGGGCCTCCCCGTGTCCTTCGTCCACGACCTCTACAACCCCCGCTACCAGCGCCGCCCCATCGTGGAGGTGCGCTCGGAGGTCGGCATCGCGCCCGTGATTCCCGAGGAGGCCCGCTCCGAGTCATACGACGCCGAAGCGGAGGTCTCCGACGAAGGCGCCTACGGCAGCAGCGGGGCTGCTCCCAGCGCCAGCTTCATGCCCATGGCCGCCCCCGCGCCGGCCCCCGTCATGCGCAGCAGGAGCATCGGAGGTGGAGGCCGGGGCGGGATGCGCGAGCGGCTGGAGCAGAGCACCGTCGTGAAGACCGTGACCAAGGAGGTGGGCGACCTCTTCGAGTACGGCGTGGACCGCCCCGTGACGGTGCACCGCAACCAGAGCGCGCTCGTCCCCATCCTGCACCGCCCGTTCGAGGGCCGCCGCGTGCTGCTCTACAACCGCGCCACGCGCGAGAAGAACCCGATGACGTGCATCGAGTTCAAGAACACCACCGGCCTCACGCTGGAGGGCGGCCCCGTCACCGTCACCGAGGACGAGACCTACGTGGGCGAGGCGATGCTCGACACCCTCAAGCCCGACGATGTGCGCTTCGTGCCCTACGCCGTGGAGCTGTCCTGCTCCGTGTCCGTGGACGACAACCAGGAGGACGGCCCGGTGTTCCGCGCCCAGTTGAGCCACGGCACCCTGGTGACGGAGTTCTTCCACCAGCGCCGCACGAAGTACCTGGTGCGCAACAAGGCGAAGCGCGCCCAGACGCTCTACGTGGAGCACCCGCGCACCGGCTGGGACCTGAAGGACACGGATGCCCCCGCGGAGACCACCGACGGCTTCTGGCGCTTCAAGCGCGAGCTGGCCCCGGGCGCCTCCGACACGCTCACCGTCACCGAGCGCACCAAGGGCCAGCGCCAGTACCACATCGGCAGCCTGGAGCTGGTCCAGGTGGCGTACTTCCTCGATGCGCGCTTCATCGACGCGCGCGTCGCCCAGGTGCTGCGCGACGTGGTGGCGCTGCGTGAGAAGCTGGCCTGGTTCACCCGGGACACCCAGCGCCTGTCCGAGGAGCGCACCCAGCTCTTCAACGACCAGGAGCGGATCCGCTCCAACATCGACTCGCTCCAGAGCGGTGCGTCGCAGCGCGAGCTGGTGGAGCGCTTCGTCACCAAGCTCAACGCGCAGGAGGACCGGCTGGAGGCCATCGGCGGCGAACTGGAGCGCATCGAGAAGGAGCGCGTCCGCCTCCAGGAGGACGTCAACAAGCGCATCCAGTCGCTCAGCTACGAGGCGGAGTTGTAGACCTCCGCCCCGGCAGGGACGTGCCGGCTACGGCGTGGCCGCGCGGAACACCTCGCGGCCCGCCACCACCGTCAGGCGCACCTGCGCGGTGAGCAGGTCCGGCGCGGGCGCGTCCACCGGATCCACCGACAGCACCACGAAGTCCGCGTCCTGGCCCGGCTTCAGCCGGCCGCGCTTGTCTTCCGCGAACGACGCGTAGGCCGCGCCCACCGTGAAGCCCTCCAACGCCTCCTCCCCACTCAGGCGCTGATCCGGCTGCCATCCGCCCGGCGGCTGCCCGCTGGCATCCTGCCGCGTGCGCGCCGCGTACAGCCCCGCGAGCACGTCCGGTCGCTCCACCGGGAAGTCGCTGCCCAGCGCCAGCACCGCGCCCGCGGCCTTCAGCTTCTGCCACGCATAGGCGCCCTGGATGCGCTCCGGGCCCACGCGGGCCTGGGCCCACGGCATGTCGCTGGTGGCGTGCGTGGGCTGGATGCTCGCGACGAAGCCGTTCGCGCCCAGCCGGGTGATGTCCTCCGGGCGCATGATCTGCGCGTGCTCCACGCGGTGGCGACCCTCCTTGTTCCCCGTGGCCTCCATCTCCTTGAGGAGCGTGTCCAGCACCAGCGTGTTGGCGCGGTCGCCAATCGCATGCGTGGCCACCTGGAAGCCGCGTCCCACGAAGGCGTGCACGCGCGCGGCGTACTCCTCCGGAGACAGCAGCAGCAGGCCCTGGTGGGCGGGCTCGTCGCTGTAGGGCGCGGTCAGCGCCGCGCCCCGGCTGCCCAGCGCTCCGTCCAGGGTGAGCTTCACCGCGCGCATCGTCAGGAGCTTGCCCTGGAAGGGGCCGTCCTTCAGGTACTGCTCGCGGTCCGCCGTCTGTCCATCCGCCATGGCGTAGATGCGCAGGGGCAGGCGGCCTTCCTTGTCCCACTGCTGGAGCAGCCGGAAGGTCTTCAGGTCCATGCCCGCGTCATGCACGCCGGTGAGCCCCACGCGCGCGCAGTGCTCCAGCGCCGCGGTGAGCCGCGCCTCGCGCTGGGCGTCGGTGGGCGCGGGCAGCGCCGCGTCCGCCAGGTCCATGGCGTTGTCCACCAGCACGCCGGTGGGCTCGCCATCCGGGCCCCGAAGGATGCGGCCGCCCTGCGGATCCTTCGTGTTCCTGTCGATGCGCGCGCGGCGCAGCGCTTCACCGTTGAGCCACAGCGCGTGACCGTCCACGCGCCCCAGCACCACGGGCGTCTTGGGGAAGGCCGCGTCCAGGTCCGCGTGCGTGGGGAAGACCTTCTCCGGCCAGTCGTTCTGGTCCCAGCCCCAGCCCAGCAGCCACTCGCCCTGGAACGCGGAGGCCGGAGCCTGGGACAGCCGTGCGCGGATTTCGTCCCGCGACGCGGTGCCCTCCAGCCGCACGCGCACCAGCGCCCCCGCGAGCCCCGCCAGGTGCCCGTGTGAATCCGTGAGCCCCGGCACCACCGTGGCATCCCCCAGCTCCACCACGCGCGCCGCGGGCCCCGCCGCCGCGAGCACCTCTTCGCGGCTGCCCACCGCGAGCACCTGACCGTCCCGCACCGCGAGCGCCTGTGCCACCGGGCGCGCCGCATCCAGCGTGCGGATCCGCTTCGCCACGTACACCGTGGGCGCGCCGGAGACGGCCTCTTGCGCGGGTGTCGCTTCCGGCACGCGGCGGGAGCAGCCCGCCGCCGCGCCCACGAGCAGGAGCAGCGCTCCCAGGGTCCGACCGAAACGTCCTCGCATCATCCGAGCACCCGCCCTTGGCAGTCCGCCCCGGGCATCGGACCCGGGGCATCGCGCGCGGCACTCTGCCGTACGAGCGGTGCGGCGGCCAGTCGTCCGCGCGAGCCCCGAGCCCAACGGGACGCGTGCACTGGAGCGCCGGAGGGCGTATGCAGCGGCGCGTGAGCACTGCTGGCCCCCGTGGCATCCTCTTCGACCTCGACGGCACGCTGGTGGATTCGCTGCCGGACATCATCGGCAGCTTCCTCCACGGCTTCACGCACCTGGGCCTGCCGGTGCCTTCCATCGCGGAGGTGCGAGCCCTCATCGGCCAGCCGCTGGACGTGATGTACACGCAGTTCGCGCCCGAGCACGTCACGGGCCTCTGCGCGGCCTACCGCGAACACTACCCGCTCAACTTCCTCAACCACTCGCGGCCCTTCCCCGGCGTTGTGCAGGTGCTGCGGACCCTGCGCGAGCGCGGCTACCTGCTGGCCGTCGCCACCACCAAGCGCAGCGACATGGCGCGGCGCTTCGTGGAGGCCCTGGGGATGGAGGGGCTGCTGCACCACGTGCAGGGCACGGATGGCTTTCCGCACAAGCCCGCGCCGGACGTGCTCCACCGCGCGCTCGCGGCGCTGGGGACAGAAGGACTGTGGATGGTGGGCGACACCACGCTGGACCTGCGCGCGGGCCGGGCCGCGGGCCTGCGCACCTACGCCGTCACGTGGGGCACCCACTCCCCGGAGGAGCTGGCCACCGCCACGCCGGACGAACTCCAGCCCGACCTGGAGCGGCTGCTCTCGCACTTGCCGCCGCTGTCCTGAGCGTGCGCGGACTTCAGTGCCGCGCCTGGGGCTGGAGCGCTTGCAGGTGCCGCACCTGCTGACGGCTGGACAGCGGGAACGCCGGAAGCGTGAGCTGATCCAACTCCCGGGGACCGATGAGCTGCACCACGTCCTTGCGGAAGAGCAGGTCCAGCGCCCAGCCCATCGCCACGCGCACCTTCGTCTCCAGCCGGGGCAGCTTCGCCAGGTAGATGCTGCGCCACAGGAACCACGCGAAGGTGCCGGAGAACTTCAGCCCCAGGATGCGCGCCACGCCCGCGCGCCGGCCAATCGCCGCGAGCTGCCCCAGCATCTTGTAGCGGAACGCCTTGCCCGGCCGTCCCTTCAACGCCGAGCACACGTTGCGCGCCACCACCACGCCCTGTCGCAGCGCGTGCTGCGCGGTGGGCGGGCAGGGCCTGCCCCCGTTCGTGAGGTCCGGCACCGACGCGCAATCCCCCAGCGCCCACACGCCCGGGAAGCCCGGCACCTCCATGCGCGCGTTCACCTTCAGGCGCCCGCGCTCCTTCTCGCACGGCAGGGATTGCAAGAGGGACGGAGGCGTGACGCCCGCGGCCCACACCACCGTCTTGGTGGGCACCAGCGTGCCACCCGGCAGCACCACGCCGGCCTCCGTCACGTCCTGCACGTGGATGCCGGTGCGTACCTCCACGCCGTGCTCGATGAGCTTCTTGCGCGTGTATGCGCCCAGGTCCTGGCCCAGCTCCGGCAGCACCTCCTTGCCCCCGTGCACCAGCATCACGCGCACATTGGCGTGCTGGATGTTCGGATAGAAGGGCAGGGCGCCGTGGATGAAGTCGTTGATGGCGCCCGCGGTCTCCACGCCCGCGAAGCCGCCGCCCACCACCACGAAGGTGACGACGTGGTTGCTCCCCATCGTCATGCAGTCCGCGTCCGCTTCCTCCAACCGGTCGATGAGGCAGTTGCGCAGGAGCATCGCGTCGCCCAGCGTCTTCATCGTCAGCGTGTGGTCGCGCGGGCCCGGCTTGCCGAAGAAGTTCGTCTCCGAGCCCATGGCCAGCACCACGTAGTCGTACGTCAGCGTGTGGCTGTGGCCGTCCAGCCCACCGTGCGCCACCGTGGCCGTCTTCGCGTGCAGGTCCAGGCCGGTGAGGTCACCCTCCACGAACGACAGGTGCGGCAACAGCTTGCGCAGCGAGATGACGATGGCGCTCGCGTTCAGGTCGCTCGCGGCCACCTCGTGGAGCATGGGCGTGAAGAGGAAGAAGTTGTCGCGGCTGACGATGGTGACCTCCACGTCGTCCCGCCGCCCCAACCGCCGCTCCAGGTGCAGCGCCGCGTACACGCCCGCGAAGCCGCCCCCCAGGAT
>NZ_RAWD01000455.1:2500-5991 GCF_003612065.1 Corallococcus sp. CA047B | reverse complement strand
AGCCCGCAAAGACAAAAGCCCCTGGCGCCTTGCGGCACCAGGGGCTTTTCAAAAAGAATCCGGCAGCGACCTACTCTCCCACGCGGTTTCCCGCGGAGTACCATCGGCTCTGGAGGGCTTAACTTCCGTGTTCGGGATGGGAACGGGTGTGACCCCTCCGACATTGCCACCGGAAAAGCGAATGACGGTGCATACGAAGGGTAAGTTGCAAGCTTCTGCTTGAATGAAGCCTCTTCATTTGAAGAAGAGTGAAATAGCTATTGTCTTCCGGGCGGACGCCTTGCTTCGCGTCCTGGCCTCGGCCTTAGCCCCGAATCCCTTACTCCCCGGTTGGGGGCATGCAAGAGAAGGGGGAAAGTAAGCCGCTCGACTTATTAGTACTGGTTAGCTTAACGCGTTACCGCGCTTACACACCCAGCCTATCAACGTGGTAGTCTTCCACGAGTCTTCAGGGGCTTGCGCCCGGGATACCTGGTCTTGAGGTCGGTTTCCCGCTTAGATGCTTTCAGCGGTTATCCAATCGGCACATGGCTACCCAGCGATGCCTCTGGCGAGACAACTGGTACACCAGCGGTGCCTCCAACCCGGTCCTCTCGTACTAAGGTCAGAGCCTCTCAAGTATCCTACGCCCACAGCAGATAGGGACCAAACTGTCTCACGACGTTTTGAACCCAGCTCGCGTACCGCTTTAATTGGCGAACAGCCAAACCCTTGGGACCTGCTCCAGCCCCAGGATGCGATGAGCCGACATCGAGGTGCCAAACCTCCCCGTCGATGTGAACTCTTGGGGGAGATAAGCCTGTTATCCCCGGAGTACCTTTTATCCGTTGAGCGATGGCCCTTCCATTCAGGACCACCGGATCACTATGACCTGCTTTCGCACCTGCTCGACCTGTCGGTCTCGCAGTCAAGCTCCCTTATGCCATTGCACTCGACGCCCGGTTTCCAATCGGGCTGAGGGAACCATCGCGCGCCTCCGTTACTTTTTGGGAGGCGACCGCCCCAGTCAAACTACCCACCAGACAGTGTCCCAGTCCCGGCTGACGAGACATGGTTAGACACCAGAAATCAACAGGGTGGTATTTCACCGTTGCCTCCACCGAACCTAGCGGCCCGGCTTCAAAGGCTCCCACCTATCCTACACAGTCAATCCCTAGTGTCACTGTCAAGTTGTAGTAAAGGTTCACGGGGTCTTTCCGTCTTGCTGCGGGTAAACTGCATCGGCACAGCTATTTCAATTTCGCTGAGTCCCTCTCCGAGACAGTGCGGAAGTCGTTACTCCATTCGTGCAGGTCGGAACTTACCCGACAAGGAATTTCGCTACCTTAGGACCGTTATAGTTACGGCCGCCGTTTACTGGGGCTTCGGATCATCGCTTCGCCTTGCGGCTGACGAATCCCCTTAACCTTCCAGCACCGGGCAGGAGTCAGACCCTATACGTCGGCTTGTCGCCTTCGCAGAGTCCTGTGTTTTTGGTAAACAGTCGCTACCGCCATTTCTCTGCAACCTCTCTCGGCTTCGGCTGTACGCCTACACCTACCAGAGGCCCACCTTCTTCCGAAGTTACGGTGGAAATTTGCCTAGTTCCTTGGAGGAGAGTTCTCTCAAGCGCCTTAGGATTTTCTCCTCACCCACCTGTGTCGGTTTGCGGTACGGACACCCTGCAGACTCCCTGCGGGACTTTTCTTGGAAGCCGAGCATCAGCGACTTACCCCTTGCGGGGCGCCATGGGATCTCGGGGATAGCTGCCGCGCCTTTATTCGTACGCGACACCCCTACGTCTTTAGACTGACACAACCACCGGTCAGCTCGCCTAGCTTTCTCCGTCCTCCCTCAGTTCAACGTCTGCAAGATGGCGCAGGAATATTAACCTGCTTGCCATCACCTACGCCTTTCGGCCTCGGCTTAGGACCCGGCTAACCCTGGGAAGATTAACTTGACCCAGGAAACCTTGGGTTTACGGCGAGGGGGTTTCTCACCCCCTTTATCGCTACTCATTTCGGCATCAGCACTCCCAGTCGCTCCAGCAGCCCTTTCGGTCTACCTTCGCTGCAACTGGGACGCTCCCCTACCGCCATACGCGCCTGACGCGCATGACCCGAAGCTTCGGCACTAGTCTTGAGCCCCGTTACATTTTCGGCGCGGCCTGTCTTGACCAGTGAGCTATTACGCTTTCTTTAAAGGATGGCTGCTTCTAAGCCAACCTCCTGGTTGTCAATGACCTGCCACATCCTTTCTAGTGTTCACTTAGACTAGATTTGGGGGCCTTAGCTGTCGGTCTGGGTTATTCCCCTCTTGCCAATGGACGTTATCACCCACTGACTGCGTCCCGGGATAACAATTGCCGGCATTCGGAGTTTGGTACGGTTTGGTAATCTGGTGAGACCCCTAGCCGTTCCAGTGCTCTACCTCCGGCATTGAATTGCCCGAGCCGATACCTAAATATCTTTCGGGGAGAACCAGCTATCACGGAGTTTGATTGGCCTTTCACCCCTACACACAGCTCATCCCAGAAATTTTCAACTTTCATGAGTTCGGTCCTCCATGCGGTGTTACCCGCACTTCAACCTGGCCATGTGTAGATCACCCCGCTTCGGGTTATAATACACGCAACTCGACGCCCTGTTCGGACTCGCTTTCGCTCCGGCTCCACCTATCGGCTTAGCCTCGCTACGTATATTAAGTCGCCGAATCATGATGCAAAAGGTACGCTCTCGCACTGGCTTGCGCCGTAGTGCTCGAACTGCTTGTAGACATGCGGTTTCAGGTTCTTTTGACTCCCCTCACCGGGGTTCTTTTCACCTTTCCCTCGCGGTACTTGTTCACTATCGGTCGCCAAGGAGTATTTAGGCTTACCGGATGGTCCCGGCAGATTCAGACAGGATTGCACGTGTCCCGTCTTACTTGGGTAACCCGCTCAGCTCCAACTGGCTTTCGTGTACGCGACTATCACGCTCTTTGGTGCGTCTTTCCAGGACGCTTCCACTAGCCTGTCAAAGTCCTACCGCGGACCCGCTACCCCACCGCCATTTGCATGACGTTGGTTTGGCCTCTTCCCATTTCGCTCGCCACTACTTTGGGAATCACTCATTGTTTTCTCTTCCTCAGGGTACTGAGATGTTTCACTTCCCCTGGTTCGCTCTCGCAGCCCTATGGATTCAGACTGGAGTAACGCAGCTATTCGCCGCGCTGGGTTTCCCCATTCGGACATCTCCGGATCAACGTTTGGTTGGCAACTCCCCGAAGCTTTTCGCAGCCACCCACGTCCTTCATCGCCTCTTGGCACCTAGGCATCCACCGCACGCCCTTAGTAGCTTACTTGCCCTGATCTCTTGTCGTCACGCCCGCCTCCCGGCGGGATTGTCGAAACTCGAGGCCAAGGCCCAGGCCCCTGCTCTTCGCAGCAGACCCGGAAGACTCTTTATTGCTTGATTCTCACTGCTTCTTCTTAAAGTGGGAGACTTCATTTTCACCTCCAAGCTGCCTCGCGG
>NZ_RAWD01000454.1:0-5916 GCF_003612065.1 Corallococcus sp. CA047B | reverse complement strand
GGTTCGCCCGCGTCTCCACCTGCCGGTACGTCCGCTGCTCCCCCGCGAAGTCCAGTGCCACCGCGTCCGGCGTGCGCTCCACCTGCTCCGTCACCAGCGTGTGGACGCACTGCTCCCTTGGGTACGCCGTGCGCGTCGCGTTCCACGCCACCACCTGCCGCTGCCGCTCCTCCGCCGTCAGCAGCTCCAGACGCCCCACCTTCGCGTCCGGGTTCGCCGCGATTCCCTGCAGCAGCACCTCCAGGTGCCCCGCCATCCGCTCCACCGTCGCCGCGTCGAACAGGTCGGTGTTGTACTCAATCGACCCGGAGAACCCCGTCGGCGTGTCGGACAGCGACAGCGTCAGCTCGTACTTGGCCGTGCGATCGTCCGCCTCCATCGGGAACAGGGACAGCCCGCCGGGCAGCCGCTGCTCGGTCAGCGTCTCCTGCTGGAGCGCGAACATCACCTGGAACAGCGGCGGTCGGCGCAGGTCGCGCTCGGGAGCCAGGGCCTCCACCAGCTTCTCGAACGGCACCTCCTGATGGGCGAACGCACCCAGCGTCGTCTCACGCACCTGCTTGAGCAGCTCGCGGAACGTCAGCCCGCCCCCGAGCTTCGCGCGCAGCACCAGCGTGTTGACGAAGAAGCCGACCAGTCCCTCCAGCTCCGTGCGGTCGCGGCCCGCGATGGGCGTGCCCACGCGGATGTCGTCCTGCCCGCTGTACCGCGACAGCAACACCTGCCACGCCGCGAGCAGCGTCATGAACGGCGTCACGCCCTCGCGACGGCCCAGGGCCCGCAGCGCGTCGGACAGCGCGGCGGGCACCGCGAGCGGCAGACGCGCGCCCCGGAACGTCTGCACCGCCGGACGCGGACGATCAGTCGCCAGCTCCAGCGTTTGCGTCCCCTCACCGAGCTGCCGCATCCACCACGCGAGCCGCGCCTCCAGCGCGTCGCCCTGCAACCAGCCGCGCTGCCACGTCGCGTAGTCGGTGTAGCTCACCGGAAGCTCCGGCAGCGACGCGGGCTGGCCCGTGCGGAACGCCTCGTAGAGCGCGGTCAGCTCGCGCACGAGGACGCCCATGGACCAACCGTCGGAGACGATGTGGTGCACCGTCAGCAGCAGCACGTGTTGCTGCTCGGTGAGCCGCAGCAGCGTCGCCCGGAAGAGCAGGCCTCGGGACAACTCGAAGGGCCGGCGCGCTTCCTCTCCCGCGAGCCGCTGCGCTTCCGTCTCACGCTCGGCCGCGTCCACCGCGCCCAGGTCCACGGGGACCAGGTGCAGCGCCCACGCTGGCAGGATGACCTGCACGGGGTGGCCTTCGTCAGAGCGGATCCGCGTCCGCAGCGCTTCATGGCGCAGGAGCAGGAACTGGAGGGCATGCTCCAGCGCGGGCACGTCCAGCGGGCCTTCCATCCGGACGGCGGCGGGGATGTTGTAGGTGGCGGTTCCCGGTTCGAGCTGATCGATGAACCAGAGCCGCTGCTGCGCGAAGGACAACGGCGTCGCGCCCTCCGCCTGCGCCGCGACCAGCGGAGGCGGCCCGTCGCCCACGGTGCCCCGTCGGGCTTCGTCGATGCGCGCGGCCAGCTCCGCGACGGTGGGCGCTTCGAAGAGCGCACGCAGCGGCAGCTCCACCCCTAGGGTGGAACGGATCCGTGAAATCACCTGCGTCGCCAGCAGCGAGTGGCCACCCAGGTCGAAGAAGCCGTCCCGCGTTCCCACCCGTGCGACGCCCAGCACCTGCGCCCACTCCCCGGCCAGGACCTCTTCCGTCGGAGTCCTTGGCGCGACGTAGGACTCGCGGGCATCCGCCACCGGCTCCACCGAAGGAAGGGCCTTGCGGTCCACCTTGCCGTTGGGCGTGAGCGGCAGCGCCGGCAGCACGACGAAGGCCGACGGCACCATGTACTCAGGCAGTGCGTCCTTCAGCGCCGAGCGCACGCTCGCGACGTCCAGGGCCTCACCGGCCACGTACGCCACCAGCCGCTTGCCCAACGCCCCTTCATCCCGCGCCACCACAACGCACTCGCGCACGCCCTGGCACCGGGCCAGCGCCGTCTCCACCTCGCCCAGTTCGATGCGGAAGCCACGCACCTTCACCTGCGTGTCCGCGCGGCCCAGGTATTCCAGCACGCCGTCCTCGCGCCAGCGGGCCAGGTCGCCCGTGCGGTACATGCGACTGCCAGCAGGGCCGTGCACCTCCGGAAGGAACTTCTCCGCGGTGAGATCCGGGCGCAGCTGGTAGCCGCGCGCCTGTCCGTCGCCCGCCAGGTACAGCTCCCCCGCCACGCCCACCGGCACGGGCTGGAAGGACGCATCCAGCACGTACGCCCGCGTGTTCGCGACGGGCCGGCCGATGTTCGGCACCTCGTCGCGCCCCACCCGCGACCACGTCGAGTACGTCGTGTCCTCGGAGGGGCCGTAGAGGTTGTAGAGCTTGTGTACGGTTGGAATGCCGTACACCTGCTTCGACAGGGACTCTGGCAGCGCTTCGCCCGCCAGGTTCACCACCCGCACCGACGGGGGCAGCGCGTTCAACCGCACCAACTGCGCCATCGCGGACGGCACGGTGTTGATGAGCGTCACGGCCGCTTCGAGCTTCTCCTCCGCCAACTGGAGCGCGTTGCGCACCACCACCACGGTGCCGCCGCGGGCCAGCGGCGTGAACAGCTCGAACACGGACAGGTCGAAGTTGAGCGACGTCGACGCCAGCACGGCGCGCGTCTCCTCCTCGTCGAACGTCTCCAGGGCCCACGTCAGGAAGGCCACCGCGCCGCGGTGGGTGATGGCCACGCCCTTCGGACGTCCCGTGCTGCCGGACGTGTAGATGAGGTACGCGACGTTCTCCGGCTCAACATCCACATGAACGGGGCAGGTGGACTCGTCCTCCCAGTCCGCTTCGCGGTCCAGGCACACCGCCTGCCCGCTGAAGGCAGGCAGTGCCTCCAGCAGGTGCGAGTGCGCCACCAACGCCGGGCCTCGCGCGTCTTCCAGCAGGAAGGCCAGGCGCTGCTTCGGGTAGCTCGGGTCCAGGGGCACGTACGCGCCACCGGCCTTGAGGATGCCCAGCGTGCCGATGATGAGGTCTTCCGTGCGCTCCACGCACAGGCCCACCGGCGACTCCGGCCCCACGCCCAGCTTCCGCAGTCGGTGGGCGAGCTGGTTCGAGCGCGCCTCCACCTCCCGGTACGTCAGGTGCCGCGTGCCGCTGATGACCGCGGTCGCCCCGGGCGTGCGCGCCACCTGCGCCTCGAAGAGCCGGGGCAGGGTCGCATCCCGAGGGAACGTCGCCTGTGTCTGGTTCCACTCCACCAGCACCCGCTGCCGCTCCTCCGCCGACAGGATTCCGACCTCCCACACCCGCCCCGCCTCGCCCGCCACGAGCCCTTCCACGGCCTGCTTCCACTGTTCCAGCAGCCGGTCCACGCCCTGCGCGCTGTACCGGGGCGTGTCGTACGACAGCTTCAGGAGCAGCTCGCGTCCCGGGAGCGCCAGGGCCGTGAGGGGGTAGTTGCTGCGCTCGATGCCGCGCACGTCGCGGATGCCGAGCGGATTGCCCTGCGCCATGAGCGACGCATCCAGCGGGTAGTTCTCGAAGGCGAAGAGGCTCTGGAACAGCGGCGTCCCGTGGGGCACCTCGCTCCAGCCCTGCACCCGCACCAGCGAGTCGTGCTCGTGCGCCTGCGACTCCGTCTGACGCGCCTGCAGTTGCCGCAGCCACGACACCACGGTGGCATCCGCCGCGATGTGCATGCGGACCGGGAGCGTGTTGATGAAGAGGCCGGGCGCGTCCTCCGCCCCCGGCAGCTCCGGAGGCCGGCCGGACACGGTGGCGCCGAAGACGACGTCCGGCTCTCCGCTGTGACGGGCGAGCACCAGCGCCCAGCCTGCCTGCACCAGCGTGTTCAACGTGAGCTGCTGGCGTCGCGTGAAGGCCTGGAGCGCGGCGGTGGACCGCGATGACAGGTGGATCGAACGCTCGGCGTGACCCTGGGGCACGGACACCGCCGCGTGCGTGTCACCCGGAAGGGACGTCGGGGCCTGGATGCCCGCGAGCTCCGCGCGCCAGAAGTCCTCCGAGCGCCCTGTGTCCTGCTGCCGCAGCCAGGCGATGTAGTCCCGGTAGTTGGCGCCCGCGGGGCCCTTCGGAAGCACGCGGCCCTGCACCCGCGCCTGGTAGAGCGCGAAGACCTGCTTGAGCAGCAGGGCCATGCTCCAACCGTCGAGCATCGTGTGGTGGAAGCTCCAGATGAACCGGTGGACGTTCGTGTCCAGGCGCACCAGCGCGATGCGCAGGAGCGGCCCCTCCGCGAGGTCGAAGCCCCGGGTCCGGTCCTCCGCCAGGAAGGTCTCCAGTTGCTGCCGCTGGGCCTCTTCCGTCTGGCCCCGCCAGTCGAGTTCCCGCCACGGCAGCGCCACCTGCTTGCGCACCACCTGCAACGGCTCCTCCAGCCCTTCCCAGAGGAACGTCGTGCGCAGCACCGCGTGCCGCGCAAGCAGTTCTTCCCACGTGCGCCGCAGCGCCTGCGTGTCCAGGGGCGCGTGGAAGGACCAGGAGAGCTGCTCGAAGTACACGCCCGACGTCGGCGCCAGCAGCGCGTGGAAGAGCATGCCCTGCTGCATCGGTGACAGCGGGTAGATGTCCTCGAACCCGTCCACCTTCGCCTGCACCTGCGAAAGCGTGCGCGCGTCCAGCTTCGCCAGGGGGAAGTCCGCCGGCGTGTACCTCGCCGCGTCCTCCGTCTGGCGCCCCGTCACCAGCGTGCGCAGGGCTTCCGTGTACGCCTGCGCGAGGGCTTCCACTGTTGCCCTCGTGTGGAGCGCTTCGCTGTACGTCCACGTCACTTCCAGCTGGCCTCCCACCACCAGCCCGTTTACCTCCAGCACGTGTCCGCGCTGTCCGCCCTCCCCCATCACCGGGCCCGAGGACTCCTTGGCCAGGGTGAAGCCTCCTGCTCCCGTCGCCAGCGCGTCGAACTGCCCCAGGTAGTTGAACGCCACCTGTGCCTTCGGCGCCTGCTTCAGCTTCGCCACCACCGACTCGGGGCCCTGGTAGCGCAGCAGCCCGTAGCCCACGCCCTTGCCCGGCATCTGCCGCAGCGTGTCCCGCACCGCGCGCAGTGCGTCTCCGGGCGTGCCTGCTTCAGGCACCTCCAGCACCACCGGATACAGCGACGTGAACCAGCCCACCGTCCGTGCCACGTCCGCGTCCGCGAAGAGCTCCTCACGGCCGTGGCCTTCCACATCCACGCGCACCTGAGGCTGGCCCGTCCACTTCGTCAGCACGCGCGCCAGTGCCGCTACCAGCACTTCGTTCACCGTCGCCCGGTACGCAGCCGGCACTTCCTGCAACAGCACCCGCGTCTCTTCCGCGTCCAGCTTCACCACCACGCCGCGCGCGGAGGCCACGGTGTTGTCCCCCACCGTATCCACCGGCAATGCGCACGCGTCCTGCGGCTGCGACAGCCACCACGCGGCTTCCTTCTCCAGCTCCGGGCCTCGCGCGTACGTCTCCAGCTTGCGCGCCCACGCCTGGAAGGACGTCGTCTTCGCCGGCAGCTCCACCGCGCGACCTTCACGCCGCTGCACGTAGGCCGTGCCCAGGTCCTCCAGCAGCACGCGCCACGACACGCCGTCCACCACCAAGTGATGCACCACCAGCAGCAGCCGCGACGTCCGTCCCGCGCCGCGCTCGATCAACAGCGCGCGCAGCAACAGGCCCTCGCTCAAATCAAGGCTCGCCTGGGTCCGCGCCACCGCATCCGCGAGCGCCCGGGCCTGCTCCGCTTCGGACAACGCGGACACATCCACCTGCTCCAACACCAGGGCCTTCTCAAGGCCCGCGTTGTGCTGCGTCCACCCGGAGTCGCCGCGCACGTAGCGCATCCGCAGCGCGTCGTGGTGCTCCACCCTGTCTCTTATACACGTCT
>NZ_RAWD01000453.1:0-6033 GCF_003612065.1 Corallococcus sp. CA047B | reverse complement strand
CCATTACCCGGTCCCCCACCTGGAACTTCCGCGCCCGGGGGCCCACCGCCACCACCTCGCCCGCGTACTCCAGGCCTGGCACGTCCTGCGGGACGTCCTGGGGCGGCGGATAGGCGCCCCGCACCTGGAGCAGGTCCGCCCGGTTGAGCGCGCTCGCCCGCACCCGCACCTGGACATCGTTCGGACCGGGCACCGGCTCCGGACGCTCGTCGAACGCGAGGACTTCGGGACCGCCCGGCTGGGTGATGCGCACGACCTTCATGGTGGGACTCCGCGAAAGAGCACTGCCGTTCACAACAACAACCGCGTCACCAAGCCGAAGTACGCAAGCAGCGTCACGTTGTCGGCCACCGCCAGCACCAGCGGCGCGGACGCCAGATGCGGGTCCACCTTCAGCCGGCGGAACAGGAAGGGCAGCACCCCGCCCAGGCACGACGCCAGTGTGGCCGACACCGTCACCGACACGAACAGCGCCAGGGGAAAGCCGAACCCCGGCGAGTAGACGCGCCCCAGGAGCGCCACCGCCGCCGCCGCCATCATCCCGGCGAGGCTCGCGGCCAGCACCTCGCGCACCACCACCTTCCGGTCCACCTCTCCGTGCGTGACCATCGAGGACGCCACCGCCGTCGTCTGCACGCCCAGGCTCTCCGACAGCACCAGCACCATCGGGATGAAGGCGCTCACCACCACCAGCTCCGACACCGTGTGCTCGAACAGGCGCGTCGTCGTGGCCGCCAGGAACCCGCCCGCGATGTTCACGAGCAGCCACGGGAAGCGCTTGAGCGCGAGCCGCGCCGGCCGCGTCTCCTTCAGCTCCCCCTTCGGCAGGCCCACGAAGCGGTAGACCTCGTCGCGCACCCGGCCCTCCACCTCGTCGAAGAGCGTGTCGGAGAACGTGTCCACGAACTGGTTCATCTCCACCACGCCCACGATGCGCCCGTCCGCGTCCACCACCGGGAAGGCCAGGAAGCGGTAGGTGACGAAGAAGTCCTCCACCACCGCGTCGGGCGCGTCCACCGGCAGCTTCACCACCCGCGTGAACATCAACGCGGCGATGCGCTCCTCGGGGGCCGCGCGGATCAGCTTGCGGATGGGCACCACGCCCACCAGGCGACCCGCCGGGTCGCACGCGTAGCAGTAGAAGACCTCGCCGGTGCCAGGGCTCGCGCGGATCTTCTCCAGCGCCTGGGCGACCGTGTCCTCCACGCCCACGGCGGTGAAGTCCCGGGACAGCCGGTCGCCCTGCAACAGCGTGTGAGCGGACTCCGGGGTTGGCTGCACGGCCGGGCCAAGAAACGTCCTGGCCCGGCGGAGCGTCAAGGCTTATCTAGGACTCCATCCGCCATGCCACTTCAGCCGTGTCCCATCTGTCAGAAGCCCGTGCCTCCCCGCCCGGAGAACACCTCCCAACCCTTCTGCTCCCGCCGCTGCCGCGCCGTCGACCTGGGCCGCTGGCTGGGGGAGGAGTACCGCGTGCCCGACCGGCAGGCGGATGAGCAGGAGGACGAACTGCCCTCCGACGGCTCCAACCGCGGTCACGACGCCTGAGCCTCGCGGCTCACATGTCTTGAAAAATTCCTCTCAGGCACTGAACGACGGGGCAGGGGAGCGCGCCGTCGCGGGGCCCGCATGCGGGCGCACCGGGGGGCTGGGGCAGGCCGTGCTACTGGAGTCGCAAAGGCAGGGACGATATACCCGGCCGCCGTGAAACGCGCCGTCAACCTGATCGCCAGCCTGCTCGTCACCGCCGCCTTCATGTGGTGGGCCTTCCGGGACACGGACGTGTCCACGCAGATCGCCAGCCTCAAGGCGGCCAACTACGCGTGGGTGCTGCCGTACTTCCTGTGCCTGACCGCCATCCACGTGTTCCGCACGCTGCGGTGGGGGTCGCTGCTGTCGGGCCTGGAGCGCGTGCCGTTCCGCAAGCTCAATGAGGCATCCGGCATCGGCTTCATGATGCTGCTGGTGCTGCCGTTCCGGCTGGGGGAGTTCGCCCGGCCCTTCCTCATCGCGCAGCGCAGCTCCATCCGCCGCAGCGCGGCCATGACCTCCGTGGTGCTGGAGCGCATCGTGGACGGCCTCTTCGTCGCGGCCCTCTTCCGCGTGCTGCTCTTCTTCGTCCCGGTGGAGACGGAGGGCGTGCGGTACGTGAAGCTGGGCTCGTGGCTGATGTTCGGCGTGTTCGGCGGCGGGCTGGTGTTCCTGCTCCTGGGGCTGTGGCACCAGGAGTCCACCGTGCGGCTCGTGCGCGCCACCGTGGGCCGCTTCTCCCCCGGCATCGCGGAGAAGGTGGCGGACGTCGTGGACACCTTCGTGGGCGCCATGCGGCAGCTCCCCGACGGCCGGCACATCGCCCTCTTCTTCCTCTACACGGTGCTGTACTGGGCCGTGAACGGCCTGGGCATGGCGCTGCTCGCCCGCGCCTTCGACTGCTCCGGCGCGGCGCCGGGCGTCGTCTGCGAGCCCATGAGCCTGTCGCTGTTCCAGTCGTACATCGTGATGTGCGTGCTGGTGGTGGGGGTGATGATTCCCGCCGCGCCCGGCATGGTGGGCACCTTCCACGCCGCCATCAAGGTGGGCCTGGGCCTGTTCCTGCCCGCTGCCGTGGTGAACGCCCACGGGCTCGCCTACGCCAACGTGCTGTGGCTGTGTCAGACGGCGCAGCAGGTCATCTTCGGCCTCGTGCTGCTGTCCATCAGCCACATGTCCTTCCGCGAGCTGGCCGGCAACATGAAGAAGGACGGCGGCGACGGCGATGGTGCCGTCACCCGTTCGCCCGTGGCCTGAGCGCCCGTGCCGCCTGCCCCGGTCCTGAGGGGGAGTGGCGGCGGGTGAAGCCTACGGCGCGGGCTGCGTCGCCTGCGCGCCCGCGTCGGGTGCGTTCTGCGCGGGGGGCGCGACCTTCTGGCTGCGCACGCTGTTCTTCACCTGTTCGGTGACGGCGGCGGGGTCCACGGTGCCCTTGAAGGTGCCGAAGGGCGTCTGGAGGGTCTGCTCGCGGTTGGCGTTGCCCTCGGCGCCCGGAGGGCCACAGAACGCCTTGTCCTGATCCTTGAGGGAGCCCACGGGCGTGTGCACCGCCGTGCGCGTCTGCGTGGTGGACTTGGCCACGAGGACGTTGTCGCGCATCAGCACGCAGTGGTCCTCGTCGAAGTACCAGGCCGACGAGCCGTCCTGGAACTCCTGCGCGTGGGCGGGGCCCTTGCCCATGGTGCTGGCCACCTGGGCGGGCGTCATGCCGGGATACAACTTCTCGAAGCCGGACGTGGCGCAGCCGGTGGCGGCCAGCGCGAGGACGGCGGTCATCAGGGAGGGACGCATCAAGGCCAGGGCTCCTGGAGACGAAGGAAGGGCCCGAACCTAGCGTGTTTCCCTCCTGGCACGCTCCAGGGCGGGGCGGAGGACTACAGCTCCTGCTCCAGCCAGCGCCGCAGCCGCTCGCGCAGGGACAGGGCGCTCCGGCGGGAGTGGCGCAGGGGCGCCGGGCGCTTCACGACTCGCCTTCCGTCTTGGCGGGCATGCGGCCGTACTTGGACAGCAGGTCCTCCACCGCCTCGCGCAGGTACTCGCTCTGGTGGATGCGGGTGCGCCGCGCCAGTTCGCGCAGCTTGTGGACCTGCTCCTCGGGCACGAGGACGTGGGTGGAGACGATGTCGGCCTCCGGGCTCCGGACCTCACCGGGTTCCACCGGAGACTGGGACGACGGAGCGTCGGGGCTCAGCGGGCTGGCGCTTCCATCCTGCATCGGGGCTTCCTCCAGGCTTTTGCTGCTGCTACAGGCCGCTACCGACCTGTCCCCGGCATTAGGGGGGCAGCCTCTCGCGGCGTCAAAAAAAGGGACGCCAGACGTAGGAGCGCCCGAGCGTGGGGGATGTGTCGGGTTGACTCACGCGGGCCCCACTGCTACTTGCGACGACACGTAAGGGGAGTAGTTCACGCCGGTGGCAAGAGGCGTCGGGAAGCTCGACACACTGGCTGGAGACAGCCCGGGCCCCCACCTCGCGAAGCGCGCGAGACGAACGAGACCTTCGGACAGGGATTCAATGCTCCCTGGCCGAGGTCCGTCGTGCGCGCTCCCCCTGAAGCGCTCTCACCACGACATCTTCGCGCCAGGGACTGGGAAGGGGAGCCTTCATGATGTCGTGGGAGTCCGTGCTCGGTTCGTTCGTGTTGGTCGCCGCCAGTGAGATGGGGGACAAGACGCAATTGCTGGCGTTCTCGCTGGCGTCCAGGTTCCGCAAGCCGTGGGTGGTGCTGGCCGGCATCCTCGTGGCCACCATCGCCAACCACGCGCTGGCGTCGTCGGTGGGCACGTGGGTGTCCACGCACGTGCCGGCGCGGGTGATGGCGCTGATATTGGCGGTGCTGTTCCTGGGCTTCGGCCTGTGGACGCTGAAGCCAGACACGCTGGATGACGACGGGGGCAAGCCGCCGCGCTTCGGCGCCTTCCTCACCACCGTGGTGCTCTTCTTCCTGGCGGAGATGGGGGACAAGACGCAGCTGGCCACCATGGCGTTGGCCGCGCGCTACCAGGCCCCGGTGATGGTGACGCTGGGCACCACCGCGGGGATGCTGGTGTCGGACGGCCTGGCCGTCTTCCTGGGCGACCGGCTGGCGGGACGGGTGCAGATGAAGTGGGTGCGGTGGGTGACCGCGGGCCTCTTCTTCCTCTTCGGCGCCGTGTCGCTGTGGACGGCCTGGAGGAGCTGACGCGCGAGCCCCGGTGCGTCGCGCCGGGGCCCGCGGAGGGACGCGCTACGGGTTCTTCAGGCTCGCGATGTCGATGACGAACCGGTAGCGCACGTCGCCCTTGAGCATGCGCTCATAGGCTTCGTTGATCTGCTGGATGGGGATGACCTCCACGTCGGAGGCGACCTGGTGCTTCGCGCAGAAGTCGAGCATCTCCTGCGTCTCGCGGATGCCACCGATGAGCGACCCGCCCAGCTTGCGCCGCTTCATGATGAGCGGGAACGCGGCGAGCGGCGCGGGGGACTCGGGCGCGCCGACGAGGATCATCGTGCCGTCCAGCTTCAGCAGGCGCAGGTACGCGTTGTAGTCGTGCGGCGCGGAGACGGTGTCGAGGATGAAGTCGAACTGGTTCGCCAGCGCCTTGAAGGTCTGCTTGTCCGACGTGGCGGCGAAGTGCATGGCGCCCAGGGCCAGGGCGTCGTCGCGCTTGGAGGGGGAGGTGCTCAGCACCGTCACCTCGGCGCCCAGCGCCTTGCCCAGCTTCACGCCCATGTGCCCCAGGCCGCCCAGGCCCACGACGGCCAGCTTGCTGCCGGCCTTCACGCCGTAGTGGCGCAGGGGGGAGTACGTGGTGATGCCCGCGCACAGCAGCGGCGCGGCCCGGTCCAGGGGGATGCCCTCCGGGATGCGCAGCACGTACCTGGCGTCCACGGTGATGCGGGTGGAGTAGCCGCCGTAGGTGGGCGTGCCGTCCTTCTCCCGGCCGTTGTACGTGTTCACCGAGCCGCGCTCGCAGTACTGCTCCTCGCCCGCGAGGCAGGCAGGGCAGTCGCGGCATGAATCCACGAAGCAGCCCACGCCCACGCTGTCGCCGACCTTGAAGTCGGTGACGGCGCTGCCGACCTGGGACACCTTCCCGACGATTTCGTGCCCCGGCACCATGGGGAAGCTGGCGCCGCCCCACTCATCACGGGCCTGGTGGATGTCGGAGTGGCACACCCCGCAGTACTGGATGTCGATGAGCACGTCCTGGGGGCGCGGCTCGCGGCGCTCCAGGGTGAAGGGGCCGAGCGCGGCCTTGGCGCTCGGTGCGGAATAGGCGTGGGTGGTCGGCAAGTGAGAACTCCAGGGGGAATCGAAGCAGGGCGCATCCAGGACGGGTTGGACGCAACGCGCGAAGCTAATGGAGCGGGGCCGGTCTCGCCGTGGAAAGCGCGGGAAGTGTGGACCGTGCCGGGGGAGTCCGGGAGACTGCCCGGCACCATGAGCCAGGATCGTCTGCAACAGTCCCAGTCCCCCGGTGGTCCCCATCACTTCCTCTCCCGCCTGGTGGGCGGGTGGGAG
>NZ_RAWD01000452.1:0-6087 GCF_003612065.1 Corallococcus sp. CA047B | reverse complement strand
CGGCACCCGTGGCTCCCGCGCCGCCGGACGCCGCCCCGCGAGGGGGCGCCCTGGAGGACGATGAGGACATGATCGCTCCGGCCGGGGCCGAGTCCCCCGAGCCGCCGCCTTCCGCCGCGCCGGCCCCGGCCGCGAAGAAGCCGCCCCCGCCTTCACGTGTCCCCCACAAGCGCGCCGCCGCCACGCGCGCTCCCCCGAAGGAAGTCCGGGACACCAAGGCGTCCACCGAACTGGAGCGGGAGTGGACCCAGACGCGGAACCTCTTCCTCCAAATCAAGCGGGACCACGGCTGCGACATCATGCAGATGGCGTGCAGCCGCTTCGATGACTTGTCCTACGACGTGAGCGAGAACGCGGGTGCCAGCGACCCGGCCCTGCTCAAGCGGGTGAAGGACATGTACGAAATGCTGCGGCTGGCGAAGCGGGGCCAGGAGTAGGCCCCGCCCGCGGTGCCCCGCCTAGCGCCGGAGGCCCGCGTCCAGGCGGTCCGTGCCCCCCGCGTCGGGTGCCCCGTGGTTCATGCCGGAGTGCGGGGCCATCGTGTGGGTGCCCGCGTCCAGGCCCGCGCCGCCGGTGCCCTCCGGTCCCCGGTAGCTGTCCGCCAGGCCCGTGCCCAACTGCTGCGTGGCGCCCCCGAGCTGACGCCCGGAGCCGCCCGTGCCCGCGGCGTCGCTGTCGTAGGGCCTGCCGCCCTGGCCCGGGTCCGCGGCGTTGCGGATGCGGTTGTTCACCGTCGTGGAGGCCCGGTCCTCGGTCCCCCGGTGCTGCGACTGCACCGGGTCCTGGAACCCGCTCTGCTCCCGTGGGGGCTGCTCGCTGTTGCAGCCCCAGAGTCCCAGTGCCCCGCCCACGAGCAACACCACCGCACCACGCCCGAAGCCCTTCATCGTCATGTCCCCCTCTGGCGCGGGGAGTCCCGCGCCCTTCCCGTCCCGGAAGTTAGGACCGGAGCCTGGGACGGGCACCCGCGCCGACGGATGCCTGCCCGGTCGGCCGCCGGGCTTTGAGGGGGCGGGCGTTGACAGGGATGCGCTCCAGGCGGGAAACACTGTGCGCGCGGGTCGCTGCCGCTGCGCCTCTCCCCCCGCCCCGAGGCCGCATGGTTCGTTACGCCCTCGCCATCTTCACCAGCGCGTTCCTGCTCTTCGGCATCCAGCCGCTGGCGGGCCGCTACGCCCTGCCGTGGTACGGCGGCACGCCGTCGGTGTGGACCGCGTGCATGCTGTTCTTCCAGGCCGCGCTGCTCGCGGGGTACGCCTATGCGCACGCGGTGGCCTCGCGGCTGCGCCCGCGCACGCAGGCCCTGCTGCACCTGGGCCTGCTGACGGTGGCGCTGGTGGCGCTCGCGGCGCGGGCCGTCTGGACGGGCTCGCCGCTGACGCCCGGGGAAGGCTGGCGCCCCGTCAACGACCACTTCCCCGTGCTCCGGTTGATGGGGATGCTGGCCGTCACCCTGGGCCTGCCCTTCTTCGTGCTGAGCACCACCGGCCCCCTGCTCCAGTCGTGGTTCGCCCGCGCGCGGCCGGGGCGCTCGCCGTACGTGCTGTATGCGCTCTCCAACGTGGGCTCGCTGCTGTCGCTGCTGGGCTACCCCTTCCTGGTGGAGCCCTTCGTGGGCCGCGGCGCGCAGGCGTGGGGGTGGGCCGCGGGCTTCGGCCTCTTCGTCGTCTTCGCCATCGCCTGCGCCGGGGACCTGATTCGCCGCACGACGACGGGGGAGGCCGGGCCGCTCGTGCAGCCTGCCTCCGAGCCCATGGGGGACGCGACGCCCGATGCGCCGCGCCCGGGCGTGAAGCGCACGCTGCTGTGGCTGGGGCTGAGCATGTGCGCGTCGGTGCTGCTGCTGGCCACGACGAACAAGCTGTCCCAGGACGTGGCGGCGGGGCCCTTCCTGTGGGTGATGCCGCTGGCCGTGTACCTGCTCACCTTCATCCTGGCCTTCTCGCGCGAGTCCTTCTACGCGCGCGGCCCGTACTCGGTGGCCCTCATCGCCACGCTGGCCCTGGTGTCCTACGCGCAGAAGGAGGGCCCCTCCCTGCACCTGGGCTGGCAGGTGCTCTTCCACGCCTCCGCGCTCTTCACCGGCGCCATGGTGTGCCACGGCGAGCTGTTCCGCGCCCGCCCGGCCCCGCGCTACCTGAGCGCCTTCTACCTGTGGGTGTCCGTTGGCGGGGTGCTGGGCGGCGTGTTCGTCAGCCTGGTGGCGCCCGCCATCTTCAACGTCTACTGGGAGCACCCGCTGGCGCTGGGCGCCTGCTGCGTCGTGGCGCTGGCGGGCATGATGCAGCGGCCCCCCGGGGAGAAGCTGACGGCCCGCGTGCAGCGCATCCTGCGCGGGGCGATGCTGGTGATGGTGGCGGTGAACCTGATGCTCCTCGTCTCCGGCGCCCAGGGCCGCGTGCGCTTCTCCGAGCGCAACTTCTTCGGCGTGGTGCAGGTGCTGGAGCAGATTCCCGACGACCCGCACGAGCACCAGTTCACCCTGCGCCACGGCGCCATCACCCACGGCTGGCAGTACGTCGACCCGGTGCGCCGCCGCGCCACGACGTCCTACTACTCGCGCGACAGCGGCCTGGGTCTGGCGCTCGCGGAGCAGCGCCGGTGGCGCGGGGCGCTGGGGCTGCCCACCTCGCTTCGCGTGGGCATGCTGGGGCTGGGCGTGGGTGGCAGCGCCGCGCTGCTGGAGGCCGGGGACTCGGCGCGCTTCTATGAAATCAACCCCGTCATCATCGCGCTCGCGCGGGGGCAGGGCGGCTACTTCAGCTACCTGGGGGACTCGCCCGCGAAGATGGAGGTGGTGGAGGGCGACGCGCGCATCTCCCTGGAGCAGGAGCTGGAGCACGGGCCGACGACGCCGTTCGACGTGCTGGCGCTGGACGTCTTCAGCTCGGACGCCATCCCCATGCACCTGGTGACGCGCGAAGCGCTGGAACTCTACCGCAAGCACCTGGCGCCGCATGGCGTGCTGGCGCTGCACATCAGCAACCAGTACCTGGATCTGGTCCCCATCAGCCTGACGCACGCGAAGGCGCTGGGCCTGTTCGCCACGCTCGTCGTCACCGAGACGAAGGGCGACACGCTGTCCAGCAGCTGGGTCCTGCTGAGCCCGGACAAGGAGTTCTCCTGGGGCCCCACCTTCAAGACGACCGCCGCGCGCGTGCGCCGGCTGTCCCTGCGCGGGGAGCCGGACTACGTCTGGACGGACGAGCGCAGCAGCGTGCTCCAGGCCGTGCGCCGCGCCCGGACCCTGGACGACCTGGGCATCGACAAGAACGACGACGCCCCTCCGGCGCAGCCGGTGGCCCGCCCCGAGTCCCCGTAGCCGCGAGCCTTCAGCGGCCCGGCGCGGTGGAGGACGCCGCGCCGGGCAGCGCGGACAGGCGCACGTCCAGAGCGGCCAGCACGCCCAGCACCGCGCACGGCAGCGCCAGCGTCACGGCCCCGTGGCGCAGGAAGAGGAACGGGCCCAGCGTGGAGCCCGCGAGGAACGCCAGCGCCAGGCCCACGTGCAGCCGCGTGCGTTCGAACTGCACGGCGGAGGGCAGGTCGCGCAGGCGGTGCCACAGGCCCGGCGCGCCCTCGCCCCGGAGGCCGTCGCGCACCCACGCCATCATCTGCACCAACTGGATGCCGATGTCCGTGAGCAGCCCCGTCACGTGCGTGGTGCGCACCACCGCGCCGGACAGCCGGGTGACGAGCGCGTTCTGCAACCCCATGGCGAAGGCCAGCGCCCAGAGGAACACCGGCGCGCGCACGCCCACGCTGCCCGCCATCCCCACGCCGATGCCGCCCAGCACCACCGCCTCCAAGAGCAGCGCGGACACGTGCCGGCCCCGCTTGCGGTGCCGCGAGGCATCCAGCAGCACCGCCGCGCACGTGGCCCCGGCGACGAACGATGCCATCAGCTGCGCGGACAGCCAGCCCGAGTCCCGGTGTCCCAGGGCCAGCGACTCGCCCAGCGTCGCCATGTGCCCGGACATGTGGGAGCTGTGCGCGCCCAGCGCCACGAACCCCACGGCGTTGACCGCCCCGGCCACGGCGGCCAGCAGCAGGGCGAGGCGTGAATAGGCGCGGCGTGTCTCGGGCGAGGACTGGGCACTGAACATGGCGGGCGGGCACTCCCTGGGAAGAAGGGGGCCACGCGCCCGTGAACGCTAGACCCGCCGCCCGGCCCTGTCACGGACCCCTGGGGACGGCGGGTTTTCCTTACGGTGGTCCGCTAGCCCGGCGGCCAGTGGAGGGGGCGGCCCGCGAGCAGGTGCAGGTGGATGTGGAACACCGTCTGCCCCGCGTCGCGCTGGGTGTTCATGACCAGCCGGTAGCCCTGGTCCGCGTGGCCGCGCTCGCGCGCCAGCTTCGCCGCGCCGATGTAGAGGCTGCCCACCAGCTCGCGGTCCTCGGGGGTGAGGTCGTTCACCGTGGCGATGTGCTTGCGGGGGATGAACAGGACGTGCGTGGGGGCCTGGGGGTTGATGTCCTCGAAGGCCAGGCAGTGCTCGTCCTGGTAGACGACCTTCGCCGGGATGGCGCCTTCGCGAATCTTGCAGAAGAGGCAGGTGGCTTCGGACATGGCCGTGGCTTAGCAACGCGCCGGGTGGGGCGGAAAGGGCCTTGCCGCCCAATCGTTCCGCTCAGGGCAACCGCCACGAATAGCCGGGGTCCGGCACGCAGGCCGCCACGGGCAGCTTCACCAGCGCCAGCGGACCGTCCCGGGCCACCGTCACGCCCACGCCCTCGTGGCCCGGCAGGGTGATGACGTGGCTGAACAGGCCCGAACCCCGGTGCGGGCCGTTGTGGGGGTACAGCGGCGCGTTCCGGTGGAAGTAGCTGTAGCCCCCCGTCCACGCCTGGTGGACCGTCTCCACCTTCAGGCCGCACACGTCGTCCTGCCGCCCCGCGGCCTCCAGCAGCCGGTTGACCGCGCCCTGGTCGTCCCACGCGCTGTCCTTGGGGCGCACGCGCTCGTACTGGCCCAGGTCACCAAAGGTGAGTCCCCCCGCGCCCGCGCCGGACAACAGCGCCGCCGCCACCACCGCCACCGTGGCCGTGGCCCGCGCGGGGAAGCCCCGAAGCACGCGCAGCACCGAGTCCAGCCCCACGCCCGCCAGCGCCGCCAGCAGGGGCAGCGCCGGCACCAGGAAGCGCAGCTCCTTGTGCGGCTGGTACGCGTGCAGGAGCACGAACGCCGCCGTCAGCGCGGACAGCCCCAGCGCCCGGGGCAGCGCCACCAGCGCCAGCGCTCCCACCAGCACGGACAGCCCCGGCATGGCCCGGCGCAGGATGCGCGGGTAGTAGTCGAAGGCCTCCGTGCCGAACGTGGCGGCCTTGCCCTGCACCAGGTTGAAGTCCAGGTAGACGATGGCGGAGTGGAACCACCGCCCCCAGGTGAGCTTGTCCAGGAGGCCGAAGGCCAGCGCCCACCCGGACAGCACCGCCAGCGCCACGCCCGCCTCGCGCCACCTGCGCCGCGCCAGGAGCACGCCCAGCAGGCCCACGCAGAAGACGCCATTCTGCAGCCGCAGCAGCACCGCCAGCCCCAGCAGGGACGCCCCCGTCACCAGGGCCCGCCGTGACGCCCCCGGGGCCAGCGCCAGGGCCAGTCCCAGCACCACGGGCAGCACGGAGGCGTTCTCGCTCATCGCCCGGGGGGCGAAGTACAGGGGCACCGACGCCAGGGCGAACAGGGCCGCCCCGCCGGAGGCTGCCAGGGTGGAGGCGCCGGACGCGCGGGCCAGGCGCCACGTGGCCCACGCCGTCGCGGTGCCCACCAGCGCGAAGAAGCCCTTCACCAGGGCCAGGTAGCCGGAGGGGTCGGTGAGGCCGACCAGCCGGCCAAGCCCCAGCAGCCCCGCCACCAGGGCGGGCAGGGCCCAGTTCCGGGCGCCCTCGATGAACTCCCAGGCGACCAGCCCGTAGCCGTAGACGAGCCGGTGGGCGGGCTCCAGGCTCTGGTAGACCTCGTCCGGCCAGTAGATGCCGTCGTCGTGGAGCGCCCAGTACAGCCGGAAGGCCGCGCCCGCCGCCAGGGCCAGCGCCAGGAGCACCCCGCCCAGGCGGCGCTCGGCCGGGGCTTCGACCGTGGCTGTC
>NZ_RAWD01000451.1:0-6094 GCF_003612065.1 Corallococcus sp. CA047B | reverse complement strand
CGGTGGGGGAGGGCGGCTTGCTGCATGCCACGGGGCCGAGCACGAGCACGGCGGAGAGCAGCAGGGAGCGGACGTTCATGGCGACTCCGTTCAAGGGGGCGGCAGTGTCCTCCGCCGCCGGGCCGGGTTCCAGGACCTGGATGCGGTGATGAGCCCCAAAGGGGTCCTGCCTTACCGCCTGTTCAACGTCCGGGACACGCGGTCAGGTCCACTCTGCCCGGCCGGGCGCCCGCCGACCAGGGCGGCACAAGGGATTTTTCCGCTCTATCCCACCTGGACGCCCGGACAGGTCCGGGGCTTGGGACACGGGGGCTTCCAAGACGGTGGAAGCCCTATGGCGTTCGTTGTACACCCGCCCCGCGCAATCGGCCTTCCGGGCCGTGACCTGTAAGGACGCCCACGATGGAATTCCGCATCGCCTCCGACGAGCTGAAGAAGGCCCTCTATCGCGCCCAGGGCATCGTGGAGCGCAAGACGACGATGCCCATCCTCGCCAACGTGTTGCTCACGGCGAACAAGGGCAGCGTCACCGTCACGGCCTTCGACCTGGACATCGGCGTGGTGTCGGAGCACTCGGCGGACGTGTCCAAGCCGGGCGCGGTGACGCTGAGCGCGAAGTACGTCTTCGACATCGTGCAGAACCTCCCGGACGCGGAGGTGACGCTCAAGAAGCTGGCGAACAACTACGTCGACATCAGCTCCGGCTCCGCGCACTTCAAGATCGTCGGCATGGCCGCCGAGGAGTACCCGAAGCTGCCCAAGGAGGAGAACGCGCCGCTGGTGCAGATCTCCGGCAACGTCCTGCTGGAGATGATCAAGAAGACCCAGTTCGCCATCTCCAGCGATGAGACGCGCTACATCCTCAACGGCGTCTTCTTCGAGCCCCAGGCCAGCGGCAAGGTGCGCATGGTGGCCACCGACGGTCACCGCCTGTCGCTCATCGAGCGGGAGATGAAGGGCGACTTCAAGCTCAAGAGCGGCGTCATCATCCCGCGCAAGGGCTTGATGGAGCTCAAGCGCCTGCTGGATGAGGCGCCGGACGCCGAGTGCCACCTGGGCTTCGCGGAGAACTCCGCGCTGTTCAAGAAGCCGGGCCTCACCATGGTGATGCGCCTCATCGACGGGCAGTTCCCGGAGTACCAGCGCGTCATCCCGAAGGAGGGCGAGAAGGTCGTCCTCGTGCCGAAGACGCGCCTGCTGGAAGGCCTCAAGCGCATCGCGCTGTTGTCGGCGGACAAGAGCAACGCGATCCGCATCGGGCTGGAGAAGGGCAAGCTGCTCATCACCGCCAGCAACCCGGACCTGGGCGAGGCGCGCGACGCGCTGGACGTGGACTACCAGGGCAACGACATCACCATCGGCTTCAACGCGCGCTACCTGATGGACGTGCTGGGCGTCACCGACACGGACGAGGTCAGCTTCGAGCTGGGTGACGAGCACAGCCCGGGCGTGCTGCACGGTCCCGGCGACCGCAGCTTCACGGCCGTGGTCATGCCCATGCGCGTTTGAGCGGGGTCGGCGTCCACCTTCCCACGTCGTTCCGGTCGCACCGTTCCACGTCCGACGCTCCGCGCCATGGGGTGACCTGCGCCCGGCGCGCGGTCTCCTTATGATGGGAGCGTGGCGACCCGTCCGGATGACCTGAGAGCGCGGCTGGAGGACCGAGCGGACCTGCTGGAGGCCACGCGCCTTCGCTACCGCGCGCTGAAGGGCATCCTGGAGTCCTTCTTCTGGAAGGACCGGCTGCGCAACCACTTCGAGCTGCTGCGGGAGGTGGCCACGGTGCAGCCGGAGGTGGACGCGGCGCTCCAGGCGGTGAAGCGCCGTTCGGAGGCGGAAGGCTGGCCGCGCGACACGGGGCCCGTGAAGCTGATGCTGGACGTGTTCCGCCTGCGTGAAGCGGTGGACCGCGCGGCCCGGCGGAGGCTGTCAGCGAAGGACGGCGGACCGGACACGCTGGGGGAAGCGCTGCTGCTCCTGGAGACGGAGGTGCTGGACGCGGGGCCGCTGCTCGGGGGCCGCGTGTGGGCCCAGGCGGTGGAGCTGCTGCCGCGAAACCTGCCGGAGCTGCGGGCCGCGTGCGCCGCGGGCGAGGTGTTCGAGCGGGTCTTCAAGCGCCCCGTGTCGGAGGGCGCGCAGTCGTTCACCGAGGACGAGGCGCAAGAGCTGGCCCGGGCGCTGCCGCTGGGCGCCGCCTCGCTGGTGGCGCTGTGGGAGCGGTTGGAGCGCTACGACACGCGGGGCGGCATCCGGGACTTCCTCCAGCGCAGGATGCGCCGGGCCCCCATGCGGGTGCCGCGCAGCGGACCGGAGCTGCTGTTGCACGCGGCCTTCTGGCACGACGTGGCGAGGGTGCGGGTGCGCGCGGTGCTGGAGGCGGAGCTGTCGCCGGTGGTGCCGCGCGAGTCGGAGCTGCCCGCGCTCCTGTCGTGGCGAGCCGAACGCACCGCGAGGCCGGAGCTGCGGCTGGAGTCCGGGGACGCCTTCACGGAGGGGCGCGCGGGAGTCCTGGAGGCGGCGGCGGCGCTGGCGGACCTGTCACGGGCGCGTCCGTCGGGCGCGTGGAGCGAGGAGACGGCGTGGGCGCGGCTGGAGCAGGCGGCGCACCGGGCTCGGCGTGAGGAGGGGCCGGAGGTGGAGGCCCTGCGGGATGCGCTGCGCCTCTTCGTGCTGCTGCGGGGCCGGACGAGCACGCCGGCGCGGTTGTTCTCACCCGAGCGAGCGACGCCGGCCGCGTTGGGCGTGGGGACGGCGGGAGACCTGCTCGCGCTGGTGCAGGCCGCGAGACACGCGGCCCTGCGTCAGGGCTGAAAAGACAGACGTCGGCCCAGGGGGATTTGAGGGTGGCGGGAGCCTGCTGTTAGGTTGGGCGCGCCCATGACCTCACCTGTTTCTCCGCCGGCCTCCACCGATGCGCCTTTGCAGTTCGACCGTGCCGAGTTCACCGAGCCGCCCCCGGCGCCCCGGTGCACCGCCTGCCAGCGTGCCATCAAGCGCACCTACTTCGAGGTGAACAGCCACCTGCTGTGCCCGGAGTGCCGGGACACGGTGGAGGCGTCGATGACGGGCGGCTCGAAGTCGATGCGCTTCCTGAAGGCGACGGTGTTTGGCATTGGCGCGGGCATCGCAGGGGCGGCGGTGTATTACGGCGTGAGCCTGACGGGCTACAACATCGGCCTCATCGCGGTGCTGGTGGGCTGGATGGTGGGCACCGCCGTGTTCAAGGGCTCCGACGGGCGCGGAGGCGCGGGCTACCAGGTGCTCGCGATATTGCTGACGTACCTGTCGGTGGCGGGCTCGCTCGCGCCAGATGTCTACAAGGAGCTGACCGCGCAGCCCGTGGAGGCGGCGACGGGTGAGGCTCCAGCGGAAGGCGAGTCGTTGTCCCCGGAAGGCAACGTCGTCTTCGCGGGCATCATCTCCGTGGCGGCGCCCGTGCTCGTGGGCATCAACAGTCCGCTGTCGGGGCTCATCTACGGGTTCGCGCTGTACGAGGCCTGGCGGCGCACCAAGCGCTCCGAGCTGAACATCGCCGGCCCGTTCCAGTTGGCCGAGGCCTCCCCGGCCACAGAGGAAGCGGCGCCCGAGCGGCAGGAGCAGTCCGTTGGCTGAAGCGCTCGCAATCCCTGTCACGCAGCGCTGCGAGGGATGTGGTTCGGAGCTGGCGCCCCGGCTGCTCACGTGTCCGTCGTGCCGGAAGCTGGTGCATGGGCAGACGTTGAAGCAGCTCGCGGCGGACGCGCAGGCAGCGGCGGACCGGGGTGCGCCGACGGAGGCGCTGTCGCTGTGGCGTCAGGCGTTGGACCTGTTGCCGCAAGGCACGGCGCAGCACGCGCAGGTGCTGGCGCGGGTGGAGGGCTTGAGCCAGCAGGTGGATGCGCTGGGTTTGAAGGTGCCCCTGGCGGAGGCGGAGCGGAGTCGTTCCGGGATGCCCAAGGTGCTCGCGAGCATGGGCGCGCTGGGGCTCCTGTTGTGGAAGTTCAAGTTCGTGCTGGTGCTGCTGCTGGGCAAGGGGAAGCTGCTGCTGCTCGGGCTGACGAAGGCGAGCACGGTGTTCTCCATGCTGTTAGCGGCGGGCGTGTATTGGACGGCGTGGGGCTGGCCGTTCGCGCTGGGGCTGGTGGCGTGCATCTACGTGCATGAGATGGGGCACGTGGCGGCGCTGCGGAACTTTGGCATGCAGGCGAGCGCGCCCATGTTCATCCCGGGGCTTGGCGCGTTCGTGCGCCTGAAGCAGTCGCCGGTGGATGGGCGCGAGGACGCGCGCGTGGGATTGGCGGGGCCCATCTGGGGCAGCGCGGCGGCGGTGGCGGCGATGGTCGCGGCGCTCGTCACGGGATGGAAGGGATTGGGCGCCATCGCGCACGCGGCGGCGTGGCTCAACCTGTTCAACCTGTTGCCGGTGTGGCAGTTGGACGGTGGGCGCGGGTTCCGAGCGCTGGCACGCAAGCAGCGGTGGATGGCGGTGGGCGTGCTGGGCGCCACATGGTTCCTCACCGGGGAGAGCCTGCTGTTGCTCATCGGTGCGGCGGCGGCGTACCGGGCCTTCGCTTCGCCCGCGCCGGAGGAGGGCGATCAGCGCACGCTGGTGGAGTACAGCGTGCTGGTGGCGGGGTTGGGAGCCCTGGGACACGCGGCGAAGTTGTGGACGGGGGCGGCGCTGTAACCCAGTCACTCGAAGCCAGTGGACGACAGCATGAAACTCAGCGCTGAAGCCAGACTCCGCCGACTCCTCCGTGTCTTCGCCGAGACAGGCGGAGATGGCCCGCGGACCCGTGCCTTCGACAACCTTCCGGCGGACTCACGGGCGCACCTGCTGGAGTACGCGGCGCTGACCGCGGACGAACTGCCCGTCATCGCGTACTTCGGAAGTCCTGTGCACTGGGTGCTCATCACCACGGACCGCATCGTGATGGGGCGTCAGGCCGGGCTCCTGTCCATCCCCTGGGCCGACCTGGAGAACGCCACGACGGACACGGCGCACGTCCACGCCGCGTTCGCATCTGGCGCTGGCGGCAAGCTGTCCCTGAGCCGGCTCCGGCTCCAGCGTCGCGACGCCGAGGACATCGAGTTCGAGGTCGAAGCAGGGCCCGCGTTCTTCGGGCTCTGGAATGTCCTGAAGACGATCGCGTCCCTCCGGAAGGAGTGAGCCAGCAGCCCGCATGACGGAACTGGCCGGCCGTCGCATCTGTAGGACGAAGGGCCCCCTTCCGGCGGCGCTGTGCGCATCTTCTCCCTCCAGGTCACGGTCTGGGGCGCCGTAGCGCGTGTGGCGAATCAGCCGTCGGGTCAGACCGCCCTGTTAGTCCTTGTCTTCCGTGGCCGTGTGAAGGCTGTCACGGAAGACAGGGACGTCCATGAGGGGAAGCTGGGTCGCGGTTTCATGGTTGTTGGCATGGCCTGGAGTGGGGTGGGCGGAGACTCCGCTGGATTCAGGGGATGACTGGCATTACCTGACGCGGCTCGAAGGGACGACGCTGGCCCTGCATCGAAATGGCGCCGCGGAGCACGAAGGCTTCGCGCAAGTGGTTCCCACCCTGGTGGTGGACGGTGGGGCGGAGTTCGGCGTCAACCTGGGCGCTCCCGTGCGGCTGCGACTGTGGGGAGGCGGGAAGGGCGCGGGGCTCATCAGGACGGAGGATTGGGACAGTCTTTCGGACTGGGGACAGGTGGTGCGCGCTTTCAAGTGGGGCTCGGACGAGGCGCCATGGGGTGTGTGGGTGGGGGCCCTGGACAGCTACAGCCTTCTGTCCGCGCACCTGGTGCGGCGCTACTCCAACCGGAGCAATCCGGACTACCACCCGGCCGGTGGCTTCCTCACGGGAACGCTCGGCCCGCTTTATGTGGAAGCCTTCGCTTCGGATGTCCTCGGCGCGCGCTTGCTGGGTGCGGAGGCGGAGGTGGACCTGGAACACGTTCTCTTCGGCCAGCCGAGGCAAGCCGGGCGTTACACGCTCGCGGTGTCCGCTGTTCACGACGGAGGCAAGGGCGAGGGGACTTCGCCCGACGTCACGTTGGCCCACCTGGACGGAACGGCGGTGGTGTTGGTGCGTCCGGGCTTTGAACTGCACCTGTTCGCCGGTTGGGGTGGACG
>NZ_RAWD01000450.1:0-5845 GCF_003612065.1 Corallococcus sp. CA047B | reverse complement strand
TTCGATACTTTCTAGGTGGAGTGTTTCTCCCGTCCGCGCTTGCGCGGACGGGTGAGTACGCCGCGCGAGCGGCGCTCTTGTTCCTTCTAGTTCACCCTCTAGATCGACTCTCACTCAGGTGAGAGTACGGAAACGTGGATCTGAGAGGACCGGCACCGCAAGGTGAGAGGACCGATCATGCCCCAGGATCAGTACCGCGACTCCAATAAGAAGAACGCCAACAAAATCGAGCGTCGGCTCCATGGGTATAGGGGGCAATGGGTCGCGATACCCACCACGCTTGCGCGTCACTGGTCCGAGCTTGGATTGAAGCCGGAGGATACCCTGCTCCTGATTGGGCTACTCTCCTTCAAGATGGACGAGCGGCCTCCTTTCCCGGGCATCGACACGCTGGCCAAGCTCATTAACAAGTCCCATCCAACGATTTACCGGCACCTCGACGACTTGGAGGAAACGGGCTTCCTCAAGAGGCACCGGCGACCGAACCAATCGAACGAGTACGACCTCTCCGGCCTGATCGAGAAAATCCGTGAGTACGAGGGCGAGCCGGACACGTCCCAGGATGTTCAGGGACAGGAACCCGAGCGCCCCGAAGACACGGCCGATCACGTGCCGTTGACGATGAATCCAGCGCGGCGTGCGGCCCTCAAGGCCAAGTTCGGCGGCACCGAGTTGGAGCCGAGCGACGCGACCAAGAAACAAGAAGGCGCCACTCCTCCGCCCAACTCCGGCGGCAACCTCTTCCCCAGGAGGCTCCCCATCTTCGACGGCCAGCCCTACGACTTCACAGTGCTAGGTACTCCACCGCCGCCCCGACCTCCACTGCCGCCCGCCCCTCCGCCCAGGAGCAAAGAAGACCGCCTACGTGCACAGTTCCCTGTGATCCGCTCCATTGTCGCTTCCGAGCTGAGGGATAAGAACGGTGAGCGTCAAGGTAGTTGTCGCGTGAGAAGGTTCAGCCGATACGCTTCAGCTCCTGCGCTTCCGGAGAGGGATTGAGGCGCACGGGGCCCGCGGGCGTCCAGTCGCGCGTGTCGCGGCTCCAGCGCTCGGGGTGACGAGCGCGAGCGCGCAGGTACACCTGGTGGCGCTGGGCGAGCAGCGAGACATCGAGGCCGAAGTGTCTGGCTTCCGGCGTGACGAAGCGGATGGCGGAGTGCCGGTGCTCGGTGTTGTACCAGGCGACGAAACGCGTCACCCACGCTTTCGCGTCCTGCGCCGACGCGAAGGCACGCTGGGGGAAGGACGGGCGGTACTTCAGCGTCCGGAAGAGGGCTTCGGAAAACGCGTTGTCGTCCGAGACGCGGGGCCGACTGAAGGAGGGCGCCACGCCCAGCCATTGCAGCGTGGCCAGCATCGTGGCGCCCTTCATCGGGCCGCCGTTGTCCGAGTGCAGCACCAAGCCCTCGGGGCTGCCCGCCTCGTGCCAGCTGTCGCGGATGAGGGTCGCGGCATGCGCGGACGATTCCTCCTCGTGGACGCGCCAGCCCATGATGCGGCGGCTGAAGACGTCCACCACGAGGTAGAGGTAGAGGAAGCAGCCCTTCACCGGGCCCTTCAGGTAGGTGATGTCCCAGCTCCACACCTGGCAGGACCGGGTGGCGGTGTGTTCTGCCTTGGGGCGCGGCGTGGGCTGCTTCGCGGGGCCTCGGTGGGCCAGCTGCCCCGCTGCGCGCAGTACCCGGTAGAAGCTCGCCTCGCTGGCCAGGTACTCGCCCCGGTCCGCCAGCCTGGGCACCAGTTGCTTGGGCGAGACGTCGCGGAATTCCTCGCTGTTGGCTACCGTCAGCATGCGGCGCTTCTCCGCTTCGGAGAGGCGGTTGGCGGGCCGGGTGCGCGGACCGCACCGCCCGTCCTGAGCCGTCTGGGGCTTCCGCCACCGTTGAATGGTGCGAGGGGCCACCCCGAGCCGCTCACAGACGGCCTCCAGGCGCACGCCCTTCTGGAGGGCTTCCTGCACATGGGCGAGCGTCATTTCTCGCGCTTCTCGTCCACTGCGTCGTCCTCGTCGTCCAAGGGCCCCTCGTCCCAGCCCATCGCCTGAAGTTTTTTTCGAGCACCAGCAGCGCCGCCGTTTCCGCCAGCGCCTTCTCCTTGCGGCGCAGCTCGCGCTCCAACTCCTTCACCCGCTTCTCGGCCACCGCCAGCCGCCTGCGCTCCTTGGCCGGCAGGGCCTGCGTGGACGCGCCCGACAGGGCTCCAGCGGCCGCCTGCTGCCACTCCGTCAACTGCCCCTCGTGCAGCCCCTCGCGCCGCAGCAGCGCCCCCAGTTCCTCTCCGGTGAGCCCCTGGACCGCCACCAGCACGCGCAGCTTCTCCTCGGGCGTCCACTTCTTCGGTCCAGTCGGCGGAGCGGGCTTCTTTTCCTCGGGCGGGGGCGTCATCGCCGCCAACTTATTCGCCTCCCTCAACCACTGCGACAACGTCGGTTGCGACACGCCCACCTGGCGGGCCAGGGCGGCGGCACTCACCGCGGCGGGGCCCACCATCCGCTTCACCATTTCTGACTTGAATCCATCCGTGTACGACACTGCTTCCTGCCTGCTCTCGCCCCCAAGGCGCGGTCATCCCGGCCGATCAGCCGAGGCGACAACTTCCCTGACACAGGGGGAGAACTTCGGCACAGCTCGCGAACTGACCGACGAAGAGATCTTTGCCGTGGGGCTTCCGCTCGTTCCTGACCATGACGACCGGGATGTACGCGCGGACGGCATGATGACCGCCTCCGTAGTCATGGCTCTCGTTAAGAAGCGGCGGGCCGAGCGCGACGGGGCGCCAGGTACTTAGAGTAGATGCCCAATCCCTAGCCGGAGGGCAGCGACAACCTTCCCAGGTATGAGCCGGGAGAAGCACACAACCTTGAACGACGAGCAGCGCGCAGCCGTGGCACGCGGGTGGGCCTCGTCCAGGATGGATCAGGCCAGCTACGCCCAGCTCCACGGAATCAAGCCCAGGACCCTACGCCAGTGGATCCTGCGGTGGGCACCAAAGGTTCCCTCCGACGTTCGTGCGCTCGCCATCATCGAGCAGGCCATCCGCGACCTTCAATCGCTGCAAGATGCAGTCAAAGCCGACATGGCATGCCAACCGGCGGAACAGCACCAAGAACCTGATCATGAGGAGACGTTGCATCCATCGAGCGCCGATCCGGCACGCCGACCGGCGGCACTCTCGAACGAGGCGCTCATTGTGGCCGCCCTTTCTTCCAGCAAAAGAGGCTTCGAGTGGTGAGCGAGTGACCCGTCGACTCGTTGAACAGCGTCACCTCACCACCGCAGTCTCCGTGACCAGTGGTGCTGGCAGAACTATGCCTTGAGTTGGCTGCGAGGCGGCCCACGCAGGAGCCGATACGCCACCTACAGCAGGCCGTTGCAGCGAACGAGTATGGGCGATCTCGCCGAGGCCGCATGACGATTTGCCCCGGGCTTGCTCAGCTCGCGGCGGAAGAACCTAGGGCTGAAGAACGCGCCTCACCGCCGCCCTGGTGGGTGATGAGGCTCGGGGTCGTGGGTGGCGCGACCGTCGGCTGATCGCTGCATGCAACCTTAAAGCGGCAGCCCGCGCACGGCGCCTCCCGCCGAGGAAACCAAGGACCCCTGGGAGGAGTACGGGACAGCCCTTGATCTTTCGGGGCTTCACTTCTCGGCCGACAGCCTTCAGCAATCTGCGCACATTGGCCCACCCACACCCGGAAGGCTCTTCTAGACCTCATCTGGTAGGCCGAAGGCATCATCACGCCGGTGTGATCAAAAATCTGCGAGATTTTGCTTTACACTCGGCTGATTGTTCCGTATATCTGTCAATGTTCGGGGCGAGCTGCCCTGATGCACAGGAGCAGCGCCTTGAAGTTCGAGCGGGAGACGAAGGTCCGCGACCTCTACGCGAGGGACATCGGAGAGGTCCGTCCGGGTGAGCGGGTGGTCGGGAAGGAGTGCCGATATGGCGAGTCCGGGATGCGGGTCGACCTGCGCACGGTCGACACCAGCAACCTGATCCGCGAGTGGGAATTCAAGATTTACGCGACGTACGAGGCCCTGGGACAGATCCAGGTCTACGTCTATCAGGCGCTCTGTGCGAACCCCGGACAGCAGGTGCGCGGCGTCATCGCCGCTTTCGATTTCCAGCTGGAACTCCGCCAAACCGTCCGCAGCCTGAACCTCAACATCGAGTTGGTCACCATCCCGCATTGGATGGCGCAGGCCGGGGGTGTGCCGCTCACGTCCACCACCGTCAACATCGTGAAGATCCCCAAGGGCATCTGATTCGGCCCCAAGAAAAGGAAAAGTCCGTGCTTCACATCCCGAAGGTTGATCTCATCAAGACCAGCAGCATCTCGCCGGACCCGGACTACAGCGGGCTGCGCATCATCCGCTTCCAGTCGGACGAGCAGGCGCAGCAGAACTACCTGAACAACCGCTACCAGTGCCTGCACCAGCCGGAGGAATACTCGATCGTGCGTGCGACGGTGTGCCGCAAGGGCGTTTCGACCAACCTCACCCGGCGTCGCATCGTCGCGGTGATTCACCCGACGCTGAAGCAGTTCACCGACCTGGTCCAGTACGACCCTTCCTCTCCGCCGCCAAACAACTTCCAGGCGGCCGAGATGAAGGTGGCGCACGACCAGACCCAGAGTGACTTCAAGGGCGCCAAGTCCGCCAACAAGGCGGACTTCGCCAGCTACATCCTTCAGGGCCTGACTGGCGCGCGCCCGGTGTACCTGCCCATGGTGTCCGGCTGGCAGTCGAAGTCAGTGTTCGACCGGACCATCTTCGTGGCATTCGACGAGGAGGACCCCAACGCGATGTACGGCCGCCTCTTTCTTCCTAAGCTGCCCATCATGCAGGCGGACGGGCAGACGCAGACGGCCGCGCTGTTCCAGGTGGCGCACTCCGCAGACGCCCAGGCCACCGGTGCACTCGACAGCCTGTGCGTGACGCTGGAGGTCGAACTGAACGTGGACGAGCGCGGGGCGGGCCAGAGCTTCGCTGACCGGAACGGGCGCGGGTCGAAGAAGAACCTGAACCTCGTCATCGGCATGGACACGTCCTCCGCGCTCAGCGAACTCCGGATGCAAGCCATCAAGGACACAGTGTTCGAGAAGCGCTTGGCGACGGGGCGGACCACCGGCACGAGCGAGACAGCGACCGGGAACATCGTGGACCTCTCCACGATGGAGCAGATGCTCCTCAACGTCATCTCGGGAGGGCGCAAGAAGCCTGAGCACATTCAACACGAGTACGTGCCGCACTTCGTGCCGTACGTGAAGGAGTTCCTGACCATGCTCGACGAGACCTTTTCGGCGAACTGGCTGCAGGACACGCCGGAGGACAAGGACACCTTCCGGCGCCTCTACGTGCACGGCTGGCCCTTCGCCCTCAAGGCGATCGCCCTGGCGTACTACGAGGCGCGCATCGACGTCCTGGGTCCCCTCGGCACGGCTATTGGCGCGAAAAGCGCGCTGAAGACGACGGCGCAGGCGTTCGAGGAGATGGCCGAGGAGGCGCGTAAGAGCGGCAAGTTCAAGACGCCTGCGGTGGACTTCGAGGAACTCAAGGCTCGGCTCAAGGCGATCGACTGGTACCGCTACCGCAAGCACTGGGTCCAGCTGACGGGCCCGAAGATGGGCAAGGACGGCAAGCCCCGGCCCACCACCCTTAAAGGCTCGGGGGAGGTGGTGGTCCTGGGCCAGGCGCAGAACACCAATTTGGTCATCGACGCCGTGGCGGCCAAGATCCTGTCTGCGACGTGGAATGAGCTCTGCTCCACCGAAAACTACCCGCTGCCCAAGTAGTCGCTCGCATGCGGTTGATTGAGGCGCGCCTCGCCCCATCGGGGGAGGCGCGCC
>NZ_RAWD01000044.1:0-38748 GCF_003612065.1 Corallococcus sp. CA047B | reverse complement strand
GCCCTGCCCCTGCTCCTGCTGGTGTCCGCCCTGCCCTGCGCCGACCGCGAAGCCGTCGCGCAGCGGCTCGAGGAGACGGCGCGTGCCCGGCCCCAGGAATTCAACGCGGAGGTGAACCGGCTGGTGGAGCAGTTGGAAGGCGTGCCCCTGCCGCCCGGAACCTCCGGCCAGACACCAGAGGGCCGGGCCCGCCAGCTCACGGTGTACCTGGAAGCGGTGTGCAAGCTGGAGGCAGGGCAGCAGCAGGCCGACGCCCCCGAGGTCGCGAGCGATCCGGAGCGGCTGCGCGCCATCCTCGACCGGCCGGAGTTCGCGAGGGCACGCCAGCGCAACAGCGACGTGTTGACGCGCCTGCTTCGCGAGTTGGAGACCTGGCTGGAAGGGCTCTTCGAATCCAGGGGTGCGCAAGGCTTCGCCGTGGCCACGCGCGCGCTGATGCTGGGCGTGGCGCTCGCGGTGGTCCTGTTCGGCGTGCTGCGCGTGCGGTGGCGCAGGAGTCGGAAGGTCGCCGTCGCGCCGGGAGCGGAAGGAGCAGCGCAACCCCTGGAGCTGGACACGCCCGGAGAACACCTGGGCCGGGCGCGCACCGCGCTGGAGACGGAGGACGCGCGCGAAGCCATCCGCGAAGGACTCCTGGGCCTGCTGTCCACTCTGGAGCAGCGCAAGCTGGCAAGGCCCGACCGGGTGAAGACGAACCGCGAGCTGGCCGCGGAGCTTCCCACGCGCGGAGCCCCCGCCAGGGTGACGGGCGAGGTGGAGCGGTTGGTGGGCTGGTACGACCAGGCCTTCTATTCACTGGAGCCCGTCCCCCGTGACGAGGCCGCGCGCTTCGTGGAGGCCGTGGAGCAGTTGCACGGCTCGCTCGCGGAGGGCCGGCCGTGAAGAACGCACGCGTCGCGGCGGTCCTGGGCCTGCTGATCGCGGTGGCGCTGGCGGTGGGACTCGCCTCGCGTGAGGCCGCGCCGGATTCACCCGTGCCGTCCATCACGAATTCCGGCCCCCTGGGACTCAAGGCCCTCTTCGTGTACCTGCGCGAAGGTGGCCGGGACGTCAGCGTGCAGGAAGCCTCGCTGGAGTCACTCCCCGCCGAAGCGCGCACGTTGATCATCGCCGCGCCCCAGGCCCAACCGGTGACGAAGGAAGAGGTCTCCGCGCTGGATCGCTTCGTCCAGGGGGGCGGCACGCTCGTGTACCTGTCGCCGCACGCGTTGGGGAAACACCAGCCGGGCCTGGAGGAATGGCTGGGATTGGTCTCGGGCGCCCTTCCGGGCACGAACCACGAAGGACTCGACTCCGAATGGGTGGACCCCGCGGGCGTCACCGTGGATGTCTGGCTTCCAGCGGGCGCACTGCGCGGACTGTCCTGGCTGCGCGTGTCGCGCGACCGGAGTCTGCGCATGGAGCGCGAGGACGCGGTGCCCCTCGCGGGACGGGCCGGGGCCAGCGTGGTGTGGCGCTGGGCCCACGGCAAGGGCGAGGTCTACGTGGTCGCGGGCGCGGGCCTCGCGGAGAACCGGCGGCTGGAGCTGCTCGACAACCTGCGCTTCTGGGATGCGCTCGCCGCACGCGGCCCGCTGCGCTTCGACGAGTTCCACCACGCCACCGTCACCCGCCCTCCCCTGTCCCACGGCCTCTGGGTGTTCATCGCGCAGGCCCTCGCGGTGGGCCTTGTCTACGTCGTCTCACGGGGCACGCGCTTCGGTGCACCGCGCCCCGTGCGCGTGGAGCGCCACCGTTCTTCGCGTGAGTACGTGCGCTCGCTCGGGTGGCTCATGCGCCGTGCGAAGGTGGAGGCGGAGCTGCTGCCGGAGCTCGACAGCGCCCTGCGACGCTTGATGCAGGAGCGGCTGGGCATTGCCTCGTCCCTGCCGGACGCGGAGGCCGCGCGGCTCCTGGAGGAGACCTGCGGTGTACCCGCGCGCGAATACCTGGACGCGAAGGAGGACCTCGTTCGCACCCGGGAGCGCACGCCCGTGAAGCCCTCCGACTACACCCGGCTCGCGCGCCGCTACGCGAACCTGGAGCGCCGGGTGACGGGACGCGCGGGCGACGCCCCGCGATGACGAAGGCGCGGCGCCCGGAACCCTCCGGACCCGCGCCCTCTTGTCGCCCGGTACCTGACCGGACCTACAGCTTCTTGCCCGCCGCGAGCATCGCCTCACCCACGTGCTGGCGGATCTCCGCGACGCGCGCCTCCCAGCTCTCGTGGAAGATCTTCTCCGCGCGCTCGCGGTTCGGACCCGGCTTGTCCGCCAGCGCCGCGTTCACCTTCTCCACGTAGTCCTCCGGCGTGGTGGCGATGCGGCACAGGCCCACCTTGCGCACCTCCGGCAGGTCGGACGACACCACCGGCAGGCCGGACGCCAGGTACTCACGCACCTTCAGCGGGTTGGAGTTGAGCGTCAGCTCGTTGATGACGAACGGGTTGAGCGCCACATCGAAGGCCTTGTTGTAGCCCGGCAGCTGCGCGTACGGCTTGCGCCCCAGCATGTGGATGTTCGGCTGCGCGCGCAGCTTGGAGTCGTCGCAGTCCGGCGTCGTCTTGCCCACGATGACCACCGACCCCTCCGGGTGCGCCTTCGCGCAGGCCACGATCGCGTCCTGATCGATCCAGTCCGCCACCAGGCCGAAGAAGCCGATGATGGGCTTGGGCAGCTTCGCGATGTCCTCCGGAATCTGCGTCTCCGCGTCGCACGCCTTCACGAAGTGCGTGAAGTCCGTGCCGTGGCGTACCAGCACCGTGCGCTTGTTCAGCTTCTTCTTGTTCTCATACAGGCGCTCCGCGGACGTGATGCACATGTCCGCGCGGCGCAGCAGCCGCTCCTCCAGCTCCGCGATGTGTTTGCCATTCGTGTCGCTGAACGCGGAGAACTCATCCACGCAGTGGTACACGACGAAGTCCTCGCCCAGCGTGCCGGACACCGGCGCGGACGCGGGCAGGAAGCTCCAGGAGATGGGACGCTCGAACTTGAGCTGCTTCATCGCGCGCAGCACCTGCAGCCGCAGCAGGTGGCGGTTCGCCTTGCGCACCGTCTCCGAGCCGTAGAACGGAATCGCCAGCGGCGCCAGCACGTGCAGGTTGGGCTCCACCTCGCGGATGCCCTCGCTGAACGACTTCAGCTTGCGGATGATCCGGTTCGCGTCGTGCGCGTTCACCTTGGGCGCGCGGTTGCCAATGCTGTTCACCCACAGCACGCGGTTGTCCCGCGCGAGGATCCGCATGATGTGGACCTTCGACAGCGGGTCCCCATCCCAGTCGTTGGAGAACACCACCAGGTCACGCCCGCGAAGGGCCCGCTTCGACAGATCCATCTCGTCACTGCGACGCATCGTCTTCTCCTGAAGTCCAAATCCAGATTGCGAAACCATGAAGCGCTCCCGTTGCCGGAAGCCCCACCACCTGCCCCATCACGCCGCGTTCACCGTTCCTGCACCTGCGATGCCGGACGGCAGCAGTTCCGCGTACACGTCCAGTAATACCGGCCCCACGTCCGGGGCCATCACCTGGGCCGGGCCCGCCTTCAGCGCCTCGCGCACCGCCTGCGCCAGCGAGTGCTCGTCCCCGGCCTTGAACAACCGCGTCCCATCCGGGCGCGGGCACACGTCGCTCGCCACGCAGGGCACGCCCAGCGCCAGCGCCTCGCGCACGGAGAGCGAGTCCCCGTCGTGCGTGGTGGGCCGGATGAAGGCATCCGCCTGGGACAAGAGCCCCAGCGCCTTCGCGTGCTCCAGCTCGCCCAGGTCCTCCAGCAGCCCCGCGACCCCCAGCTCCCGCGCGTCGCGGATGAACTCCTCGGAGCGCGTGCCCGGACCGAACAGCGCCAGGCCCACCCTCGGATGCGTCTCCGCGAGCAGCTTCAGCGCGCGGAACATCTGCTTGCGCCCGTACACGGGCGACGGATGGTGCGCCATCGCCAGCAGCGGCTGCCGGCGCGAACGCGCGGCCTCCACCTCCGACGTCACCGGCCCGGGCTGAACCTGCGAGCCGCAGAACGCCGGATGCACCAGCACCTTCTCCGCCGGCACGCCGCACGCGATGACCGCGTCGCGCACCGCCGGGGAGACGGCCACCACCCGCGCATACCCCGCGAGCGCCGTACGGGCGAACACCCGCCGGGCCTGCGACGCGGCCAGGTAGTCTGGAATCAACCCCGAGTGCAGCGTGATGACGCGCGGCGAGCGGGGCCCGGGCATGCTGCCCACCAGCGCCGCCAGCACCCACGCCTTCGGGTTGTTGCCACTGGTGTGCAGGTGGGTCACCCAACCCGCGGAAGTGAATCCCGCGAGCCGCAGGCCGAACGCGGCGGCGCCTTGCACGGGGAGGACGTCCGGAGCCGGCCGGCCACCCTTCCCGATATCGAGCACCTTCGTTTCGACCCCGCGGCCGCGAAGAAATTGATGGAGTTGTCGGACGTGGATGGACACCCCGCCGTAGGGCGGCGGGTAGTCACCGACGAGCAGCAAGCGCATGGGCAGGTCCCCTCTTCTTCCGACGGACGGCCCTAGCGGGACGACGCCTGCGCGGGAGGGCGCGGAACCTGGGTGAGCTTCGTCGCCGGACGCGGGGGCAACAGGCCCATCTCGCGCTGGTACGTGGTCAGCGGATCCGCGTCCTGGCGGATCACCTTCGCGGGCACGCCCGCCACCACCGCGCCCGCGGGCACGTCCTTCACCACCACCGCGTTGGCGCCAATCACCGCGAAGTCGCCCACGTGGATGTTGCCCAGCACCTTGGCCCCGGCGCCGATGCGCACGTAGTCGCCAATCACCGGCGCGCCTTCAAGCCCCGAGCGACCGCCAATGGTCACCTGCTGGGAGATGAGCACGTGACGGCCCACCTTCGCCGCCTTGTGGATGACCACGCCGATGCCGCCGTAGCCCAGCTGCGTCCCCTCGCCCAGCTCCGCGTCCTCGGGGATGTAGGAGCTGTGGAGGTAGTAGATGGCCTTGCGAAGCACGGCCGGCAGCAGCGGAACACCGCGCATCCGAAGCCCGTGCGCCATCCGGTACAGCGTCATCGCATCGAATCCCATCACGCTTCTCCCTCGCCCTCGCCCGAACTCCGTGACGCCGGGAAACTAAGTACCCACGTGGGGAGAGGGAAGTCCTCCCCACGCGTCTGATTCCCGACGACGATCACACCGCCCGGCGGGGCCGGAGGGACTGCAACGCGCTCAACGGGCGAACCCCTTGCGCATACAAGCCCACCACGTAGCCCACGACGAAGAGCAGCCCCGCCACCGCCAGGGGAAGCACGCGCCACAGGAAGCCCGCGGGCAGGTCCACCCACGCGTCGTGCACCCCGGAGCGCAGCAGGAAGATGCTGCCGCCCGCGATGCCCGCCGCCAGCGTCGCCTGACCCAGCTCCCGCCACGGAATCACATCCACGAGGCCCAGCTTCCGCTGGGGGGTGGACAGTGCCGCGGGCACGCGGGACAGCAGCATCCCCTTGCCCACCACCTCCGCCAGCGCCCACGAACCGATGCCGCCCATCATCCCGAAGTGCTTCACGCCGAACCACAGGAGCGGCACCGTCACCACCGCCTTCACCAGGTACGAGGCGAAGATGGCGCGCGTCAGCCCCCGGGCCCGGAGCGTCCCGTCCATGGGCAGGATGGAGAGCACCACGCCCAGCACGCTCACCCGGAAGATGGGGACCGCGGGCAGGAACTTCTGACCGAACATCGCCCCCACGAACTCCGGCGCCGCCGCGAAGAGGAACGCCGCGAAGGGCAGGAACACGTACGCCAGCTTCCCGGCCGCCTCCCGGAACGCGTCCACGCCCTCCTCCAGCCGGCCCTCGCGCTCCAATTCGCCCAGGCGCACCATCAGCACCTCGCTGGTGGGCGTGTAGAGCAGGTCCACCACCGGAAGCTGGAAGCAGCCCACGCGGTAGAGCGCGTACACCGCCGGGGCCACCACGCCCGCGACCGCGTACAGGTGCGCGTTCTGTTGGGGAATGGCCAGACACATGGCCGCGCCGAACGGCGCCGAATACAAGAGCTGCTCGCGGAACAGCTTGCGGTCCACCAGCGGCCCCGTGGACCCGCGCAGCGACACCAGCCACGTCGCCGCGTACCGGAGCCCCGCGAACGCGGCCACCGCGATCATCATCCCGTGCAGGGAGAAGCCCAACAGCGGCGGCACCACCATCACCAGCGCGCGCACCGCGTCGGACACCAGGTACACCACCGCGGACGCCTTCGTCTTGCCCTGGCTGGTGAGCGAAATCTCCAGCGGGTAGCTGCCCAGGAAGAACGCCGTGTAGATGGCGAGCGACGCCCGGTACTCCATCAGCGCCGGGTTGTTGAAGTAGGCCGCCACGTGGCCCAGGAAGGCCCACACCAGCGCCGCCGCCACGAGCCCCGCCCCCGACACGAACAGCAGCGCGTGCCCCAGGTAGGGCCGCTTCGCCTCCGTGCGCGGCAGGAAGTAGTAGAGGCTCTGCGCCACGCCGAAGGGCAGCACGTAGGAGAGCGTCGTGGCGATGAGGAACAGCTGGTAGTAGGTGCCGTACTCCTCCAGGCGCAACACCCGGGCGAGCACGAGCGGAATGGACAACGTCAGCCCGGCGGTGAAAAGCCGGGCCAACACCAGCGGGCCGGCGCGCCCCAGGAACGACGGGGCCGCGACCGGCTTGGGTGACGCACTCACTGGAAATCCTCCGGCAGCGCCGCCTCCGGGGCCAGGGCCACGTCCGACGCCACCACCACCTGGGTACCCGCCACCGCCGCGGCAACCCTGGGGTCCGTCACCAGCACGGGCTCTGTCACCTGCACGACTTCCACCGGCGTCACCTTGGTCAGCGTTGCCGCGGGCAGGACAGTGTCCTGGATGAGCACGTTGGAGCCCGGGATGAGCGATGACAGCGAGTGCGGCCGGCGCCCCAGCACCGGGCGGCTCATGCCCAGCACGCCGAAGCAGTCATCGAACTGGCACACCGTCAGCGCGGACGAGTAGTCCCCCATCATGCCCAGGCTGAAGTTCTCCCACATCACCTTGCGCTTGAGGGTGAACGGGTCGCCCCCCACGCGGTTGGGCAGGTCCTCCGTGGTGACGCCCGAGCGGAAGCCGTTCTGGCTCAGCACCCGGATGATCTCATCCGAGTACCAGCCGTTGCAGTACGCGAAGTCCTTCACCTGGATGCCCACCTCGCGCTCGATGGTGCGCTTGGACTCCAGGATTTCGTGCTCCACCACCGGCGTGGGCTCCTGCGTCAGCACCGTGTGGCCCAGCGTGTGCGCGCCGAACTCGAAGCCGTCGCGCGCCATGGTGCGCACCTCGTCCCAGCTCATCACGTCGCCCTGCTCGGGGACCAGGTCCGCCCCGCCGCCCAGCTGCTGCTCCAGCGCGTCGATGATGCCGGTGAGGATCCGCGTGGGGTGCTCGCCGATGAAGTCGTCCAGCGCCGCGGACACCGTCTTGTGGCCGGAGAGGATGGGGCCCAGCAGGTCCACGGACGGGCCGGGCATCGCTTCGAAGTCGGGGCGGAAGCGGCGCTCCTGCACGCGGCGCAGCAGGTGGAAGAGGCGGTCGTGGTTGAAGCGCTTGTCCGTGTCGATGAACGCCGTGGGCAGGTAGGTGATGGCGGGCACCCCCATCTGCTTCAGCACCGGGTACGCGTACCGGTAGACGTCGCGGTAGCCGTCGTCGAACGTCACCACGCACAGGTCCTTCTTCGCCGTGCGCCGGCCCGCCATCACATCCACCGCGTCGCCAATGCTCGCCAGCTCGTAGCCCGCGGCGTGCGCCTCCTCCAGGTGACGCCGGAAGGTCTCCTGCGAAATCAGCAGGCCCGGGATGGAGCGCTGCAGCTCGCCGGTGAAATCACTCACCACCCGGTGGTAGCTCACGATGAGGATGCGCCGCCCGCCCGACTGCGACCGGCGATACGCCGCCATCGCCTTGCGCACCCCGCTGTAGTGCATCATCCCCGCCGCTGCTGCCTTCGCCGCCCGCCGCAACACCTTGCCTGCCATCACGCCTCCCTCGCGGATCCCGCCGCCCGCCTGCTCCCCCCAATGGAACAGGCCCCGACCGGCGACAATGCATGGTGGATGCCAGCACGCCAGGGCAGGGAATTACTCCGTAAACCACTGAAACCATGTGGGAATGGTGCGACTTGTGCGCCTCTGGGGGTCGTACCTGGGTGCACCAGGGCAGTCGCCAGCCCACCAGTGGCGAAATCCTTTCAGCCCGTGGCGGAGGAGACGGGCGAAGCAGGCGTAAAAACTTCCTGTCCTCCTGCGGCCGGGTCCAGGGGTTTCACTGGTGAACAGCGGGTTTTCCGGCTACGAAACGACCCGCCGATGCCTCCTCCCTCCTCTGGATCAGCGCTCGCCCTCCATGACGTGAGCAAGCGCTATGGGCGTCGCTGGGCCGTGGCGCGCCTCACCTATGCCCTGCCCCCGGGGCGCTCGCTGCTGCTCACCGGGCACAACGGATCAGGAAAGACGACGCTCCTGCGCCTCATCGCCACCGCGCTCAGCCCCACGGCGGGCCGGGTGGAGGTGCTGGGCCGGGATGCCGTCACGGATCGTGACGCGGTCCGCCGCGACGTGGCGCTGCTGTCCCACGCGAGCTTCCTCTACGAGGACCTCACCGCGCACCAGAACCTCATGGTGCTCGCGCGGCTGCTGGGCGTGGACGCGCCCCAGGACGTCGCGGACACGCTGCTCACGCGGGTGGGGCTGACGCGCCGCACGGACAGCCCGGTGCGCAGCTTCAGCGCCGGCATGCGCAAGCGCCTGGCCATCGCCCGGCTCCTGATGAAGTCCCCGGCGCTGGCGCTCCTGGATGAACCCTTCGGGGAGTTGGATCCAGCCGGCATCCACGACATGGAGGGCGTCATCGCGGAATTGAAGGCGGGCGGCACCACGGTGGTGCTGGCCACGCACCTCATCGAACAGGGGCTGAGCCTGTGCGAGGAGCGGCTGCACCTGCAGGATGGTCGGGCGGTGGCGGCATGAGGACCCTGCGCCCCGCGGGCCTGTTGGCGACGACGTTCATCCTGCTGCGCAAAGACCTGCTCATCGAATGGCGCACCCGGGCGCGGCTCAACGCGCTCATCTTCTTCGCCATGGCGACGCTGCTGCTGTTCTCCTTCGCGCTGGGGCCGGACACGAAGCTGCTGGAGCGCAACGCGGGCGGCTACCTGTGGCTGGCCATCCTCTTCGCCAGCGTGCTGTCCCTGGGCGAGTCCTTCCGGGTGGAGACGGAGAACGCCTGCCTGGACGGCGTGCGGCTGGCCCCCGCGAACGCGCGCGCCATCTTCCTGTCCAAGGCCATTGGCAATGCGCTCCTGCTCCTGGCGCTGGGCGTGGTGCTGGTGCCGGTGATGGTGGCGCTCTACGGGGTGAAGATCGTCACCGGGTTCGGTGACCTGGCGGGCATCCTGGTCCTGGGCTGCCTGGCGCTCAGCGCCCCGGGGACCGTGTACGCGGCCATCTCCAGCAATGCCCGGGCGCGGGATGTGCTCTTGCCTCTGCTATTGTTCCCGCTCGTCATTCCGGCCCTCCTGTCCGCCGCCAAGGGGACCACGCTCGTGCTCCAGGGAGATCCGATGCATCAGCTGGGCTCCTGGCAGGGCCTTTTGCTGGGGTTCAACCTGATTTACTGGGGCCTGGGCTTCGTGCTCTTCCCGCGCGTCATCGAGGACTGAAGGATGAACAAGTTCGTCAAGTGGGGTTTGCCGGCGCTGACGCTGGGCCTGCTGGGCTGGGGCTGGTGGCTGGGCCTCGTCTGGGCGCCGCCGGACCGCGAAATGGGCGACGTGCAGCGCATCATGTACGTCCACGTGCCGCTCCAGTGGATGGCCATGATGGCCATGTTCATCAACTTCGTGGCCGCGGTGACGTACCTGCTGCGCCAGTCGTGGAAGACGGACGCGCTGGCGGAGGCCGCCGCGGAGGTGGGCCTGCTCTTCGGCACGCTCGGGATGATCACCGGCTCCATCTGGGGCCGTCCCACCTGGGGCGTGTACTGGTCCTGGGATCCGCGCCTGACGTCGGAGGCCATCCTGCTGGTGGCCTACACCGGCTACCTGGTGCTGCGCCGCTTCGTGGAGGACCCGGACAAGCGCGCGGTGTGGAGCGCGGTGGTGGCCATCATCGGGGCCGTCAACCTGCCAATCGTGTGGTTCTCCGTGCGCTGGTGGCGCAGCCTGCACCAGACGCAATCCAGCCCCAAGACGGTGGACCCGCAGATGGTGCTGCCCCTGCGCGTCGCGGCGTTCGGCATGCTGGGGCTGATGATTGTCTTCCTCATCCACCGCTACCGCATCGCGCTTTCGGAGCGGAATGCGGAGGTGGCCCTCCCGGAGGCGCTGCCTTCGGATGACCCGGCGCAGCGCGCGTCCCAATCCTCGAAGGTGGCCTGACCCATGAACGCACTGACCTCGCTGATGGTGCTGGCCCAGGTGGGCAGCGGCCGCCTCCAGGGCGGCTGGGGCTATGTGGGTGCCTGCTATGGCATCTCCGTGGCCGCCTTCGTGCTCTACTCGGTGTCCCTCTGGGCCCGCCGCCCCCGCGCCGCGTCCGATTCGAAGGAGTGAGCCCATGACGCCCGTCAACCGCAACCGACTTGTCGCGCTGGGAGCCCTGCTCGTCGCAGGCGCCGGCCTCGCCTTCATCGCCTTCGGCAACATCGGGGACAACCTCGTCTATTACTGGAGCCCGTCGGAGCTCTTGTCCAACGGGGACAAGGCGTACTCGGCCACCATCCGCCTGGGCGGCGTGGTGCAGCCGGGCAGCATCCAGTGGAACGAGGCCCACACCACGCTGGAGTTCCGCGTCGCGGATGACGCGAAGCCGGAGTCCAAGAGCGTGCACGTGCGCTCGCTGGAGACGCCGCCGCAGATGTTCCGCGAGAAGATTGGCGTCGTCGTGGAGGGCACCTACGACCAGACCGGCATCTTCACGTCCAACCGGCTGATGGTGAACCACTCCAACGAGTACCGCGCGCCGAAGGAAGGCGAGGCTCCGCGCCAGTGGCAGGACACGCTGGCCGAGGGCGCCACCACGGCCACCGTGACGCCGCCGGGGGCCCCGTGAACGGAGTGCTCGGTTACGGGCTGGTGCTGGCGGGCCTGGCCTTCGCGGCCTTTGGCGCCATCATCGGTCTGGTGGGCGGCATGCGCCGCACCGACGCCAGCTACCCCTGGGTGCTGCGCGCGGTGTGGGGCTTCGCCGCGTGCATGATTGGCAGCAACCTGGTGATGGTCGAAGCGCTCATCAACCACGACTTCAGCGTGAAGTACGTGGCCCAGGTGGGCAGCCGCGCGACGCCGCTCATCTACACCATCGTGTCGCTGTGGAGCGCGCTGGAAGGCTCCATCCTCTTCTGGGGCCTCATCATGGGCGTGTACGTGGCGGCGTTCGCGTACGTGCACCGCCGCGAGCACGCGCGCTACATGCAGCTGGCGCTGGGCACCATGCTGGCCGTGGGCGTGTTCTTCGCCTTCCTCATCGCCGGCCCCGCGAACCCCTGGGGCGCGGTGTCGCCGGTGCCGGCGGACGGGCCCGGTCCCAACCCGCTTTTGCAGAACCACTTCCTGATGATCATCCACCCGCCCATGCTCTACCTGGGCTACGTGGGCATGACGGTGCCGTTCGGCGTCGCCATCGCGGGCCTCCTGCGCGGGGAGATTGGCGAAGCGTGGATGGCGCCCCTGCGGCGCTGGACGCTCATCGCGTGGATGTTCCTCACGCTGGGCATCGTGCTGGGCTCCTGGTGGGCGTACGCAGTGCTGGGCTGGGGCGGCTACTGGGCGTGGGATCCGGTGGAGAACGCGTCGTTCCTGCCGTGGCTCACCGCGACGGCGTTCATGCACTCCACCATGGTGCAGGAGCGCAAGCGGATGCTGAAGCTGTGGACGCTCAGCCTCGCGCTGGCCAGCTTCGTGCTCACCATCCTGGGCACGTTCATGACCCGCTCGGGCATCTTCAACTCGGTGCACTCATTCACCCAGTCGGACATCGGGCCCACGTTCCTCGTGTTCATCGGCATCCTGCTGGTGGTGTGCATCGGCCTGTTGGCGACGCGCGGCCACCTGCTGGCGCCGGAGGGAAACCTCACGTCGCTGGTGTCGCGCGAGGCGAGCATCCTGGTGAACAACCTGGTGTTCGTGGCCATCACCTTCACGGTGCTCCTGGGCACGCTGTACCCGCTGGTGTCGGAGGCGGTGCGCGGCGTGCGCGTGAGCGTGGGCGAGCCGTACTTCAACAAGATGGCGGTGCCGGGCGGCATCGCGGTGCTCTTCCTGATGGGCGTGGGCCCCGTGCTGCCGTGGGGCAAGCCGGACAAGGCGGCGCTGCGCCGGCAGTTCATCATCCCCGCGGTGGTGGGCCTGCTCGTCGCGGGCGCGTGCCTGCTGGCGGGGCTGCGCGGCGTGTACCCCATCCTGACCTTCGGGCTGGCCGGCTTCGTCACCGTGGTGACGCTGCGCGAACTGGCGGCGCCGGTGCTCGTGCGCATGCGCGAGCGCAAGGAAGGCTTCGTCACGGCGCTGGCCACCGCGACGGGCAAGGCGCGCCGCCGCTTCGGCGGCTACGTGGTGCACCTGGGCATCGTCGTCATCATCGTCGCCGTGGCGGCCTCCAGCGCGTACGTGACGCACACGTCCGGCACGCTGAAGAAGGAAGCCACGCTGACGCTGGACGGCTACCAGCTCAAGTACAAGGGCCTGTCCAGCGGCGAGGAGCCGCACCGCACCTTCGTGGCCGCGCGCCTGGAAGTCACCGCGCCCAACGGCACGGTGTCGGAGCTGCGCCCGCGGATGAACTACTACGAGCGAAGCACGGACCCGGTGGGCACCCCGGCGGTGCGCGAGACGCCGAAAGAAGACCTGTACGTGTCGCTGATGGCCTTCAGCGAGACGACGGGCACGGCGAGCTTCAACGTCTGGGTTTTCCCGCTGGTGGGGTGGATCTGGTACAGCCTGCCGCTGCTCCTCCTGGGCACGCTCATCGCCGTCTGGCCGCAGCGCAAGGCTTCGGTGGTGCGCGCGGACGCGCCGGTGGTGGGCGCCTCCCCTCCCCTCACGGGCGGTGACGCCGAACGGGGTGCGGCATGAAGCGGTGGCGCATTCCGGCGGCCTTCGCGGTGGTGGCGGCGGCGCTGCTGTTCGTCCTCTTCAAGGGCTTCGGGCGCGATCCGCATGAAGTGCCCTTCATGCTCAAGGGTTCACCCGCGCCGGCCTTCGTCCTCAAGCCCCTGGGCGGGGGCCAGGACGTGAAGCTGTCGGACCTCCAGGGCCGCCCGATGGTGCTCAACTTCTGGGCGTCGTGGTGCGGTCCCTGCAAGTACGAGCACCCGGTGCTCGAGTGGGGCGCGCGGGAGATGGGCTCGCAGGCGGTGTTCATGGGCGTCGTCTTCGAGGACACCGAGGACAACGCGCTCGACTTCCTGCGCCGCATGGGCGCCAGCTTCCCGCAGCTCATGGACGAGCGTTCGCGCATGGCCGTGGACTACGGCGTGGCGGGCGTGCCGGAGACGTACTTCATCGACGCGCAGGGCACCATCCGTGGCAAGCACGTGGGCCCCATCGATCCACAGACGCTGGCGGCGCGCGTGAAGGAGCTGTCCCAGCCGGCCCCGGCCTCCACGGCCGAGGCCGCGCGACAGCGCTGAAGGCCGCTGCCCGCTTGAAGGGCAGGCACCCTCGGGCCCCTCCGGGCGCCGGGGGGCCGCCTCGCGGGGCGCGGTGAATCCGTAGTAGATCCTCAATCCGTCGGCGTCGTTTCAGGGGCCTCCCCCCAGGCCCCTGTCCAGCGAGGTGGGCCCCCATGCAGTGCCCCGAATGCGGTGAGAGCGCGGCGGATGTCCGGCTGATGTACTGCGAGCAATGTGGCGCGAAGATGCCGGCGCGACCGGCCACCGCGCCGCGTCCCAGTGCCCGGAACACGCGCCCCAGCCGTCCCGCCTCGGAGCCCGCCTACGCGTCGGAGCTGATGGAAGAGGAGGAGGAGGACCGGAGGCAGCGCACCGGGACCCAGCGTCCGGTCGCGGCCGCGCCCGTGGCGGCGGTCGAGGAAGACGACGGCTACACCGGGCCGCGCTGGCTCAAGGAAGTGCCGGGCCACTCGCAGAGCGTGCTGGGCGTGGGCGTGGTGGTGTTCTGCCTGGCGCTGTCCATCCTGCCCTTCTTCCCCAACGTGGGCGTGGTGGGTTCGCTGCTGACGCTGGTGGGTGGAATCGCGGTGGTCGCGCGCGAGCTGCGCCGCAGTGGCGAGGCCCCGGGCTGGGTGGACTCCGTGCCGCTGGTGCTGATGCGGCCGGAGGTGCCCGCCGCGTACACGCTGCTGCTGGCGGCGCTCGCGTTGAAGCTTTCGGGCATCAACCTGCTCATGCCCCTCTGGGTGGCGGGCGCGGTGCTGGTGGGTCTGGACCAGTACAAGCAGGTCATGGACGGGCCGGATGGGGTGAGGCGCCTGTTCGACGTCCGGTCGCTGCTCGGGTTTCCCCGGGTGGTGGCGCTGGCGGGCGTCGCGGTGTGCCTCGTCGCCCTCTACCTGCCGTGGGGGCAGATGATGGCGGACGGGTCGTCCCTGCCGGCCAACGTCCCGGTGCCGGGGAGCGTGCGCGGGGCCCCGGCCGAGCTGCGCGTGATTCCCAGCAACCGGCCCGCGGATGATTCGCTCTACAGCGCCGGAGGGGTCGTGACGCGCTCTGGCTGGGATGTGCCCGCGTCGGAGCTGCCGCTGCTGGCGCTCCTGGGCCTGCTCGTCATCGCCGCGCTGCACCCGGAGGTGGAGCGTCCGGCCTTCCTGCGCTGGGTGCCCCTGGGCGCGGTGAGCGTGAGCCTGCTGTGGGCGCTCGCCGGGGTCCGGCTGGCCGTGGGGCCCTTCGCCTTCCTCTTCGGCCTGGGCGCCGTGGGCTTCTATGCCGTGCGGTACGCCCTGGCCCACGACGGGTCGGACTCCCAGCTGCCGCCGGAGGAGGGCCCGTACGACGACGGGCCCTACGACCCCGAGCAGGACTCGGAGACCGAGCGCGACACGGGCTACTCCCGCTAGCGCTGGGGTCGGTCACGCTGCCTCCCGGAGGGCGGCCGGGGTGGCGGGCGTGCGTCCCAGGTTTCGCTGTGCAATACCGCTCCGGGGGCTGTAGTTAGGCACGGCCCCCGCTGGAGCCCCTGATGAATGCCGTCCTCGTCTCGTTGACCCTCGCCCTGAGCCTTGCCACGGGGCAGTTCGCGCCGCAGCAGGCCGCGAGTGATCCGCTCGCGCCGGCCCGCGAGGCGCGGGTGCAGGTGTTGGCGAAGAAGCTGCGCTGCGCGGTGTGCCAGGGCCTGTCCGTGGCGGACAGCCCGTCTTCCATGGCGCGCGCGCAGCTGGACAAGGTGCGCGAGCTGGTCTCCGCCGGAAAGACGGACGAGGAGATCGTCGACTACTTCGTGGCGCGCTACGGCGAGTGGGTGCTGCTGGAGCCGCGCGCGGAGGGCTTCAACTGGTTCGTGTGGTTGGGGCCGGTGGTGCTGGTGCTGGGCGGCCTCTTCGTCATCCTCCGGCAGCGTCAGCCGCTGCCCGAGGGCGCTGTCGCCACCGAAGCGGCGGCGGCCCCCTCCCCTTCTTCCCCCCCGGCGCCGTCGACGGACGACGCCGACCCCTATCTCCAGGCCGTGCGCCGGGAGCTGGAGCGCTAAGCCATGCAGCCCGAGCCCACCAACTGGTTGCCCGGAATCATCGTCCTCTCGGTCGCCTTCGTGCTGGCGGCCGCGTGGCTCCTCTTCCAGCGCCGCAAGACGGGCGCGGCGCCGGAGGCCTCGGCGGCCGCGGTGAAGGCGGACGGGACGACGGAGGACCTGTCGCAGCGGGCGCAGTCGCTCATCGAGCAGCTGCGCACGCTGGAGGCGGAGAAGCACCACTTCTCCGCGGAGCACTACACGGCGGAGAAGTCGCGCCTGGAGCGTGAGGCGGCGGCGGCGTTGCGCGCTCGGGACGAGCACCAGAAGCGGCAGGCGGCCGGGGTGACGGCGCCCGCGCGCAACGTCCCGGCGCCCACGGGCTGGGCCTCGCGCAACCCGCAGATGGTGGGAGCGCTGTGGGGCGCGGGCGTGGTGGTCTTCTTCGGAGGGCTGGGCTACCTGCTGGTCTCCGAGCAGAAGCCGCGCGAGGAGGGGCAGATGGGCACGGGCGCGACGCCGCCGGGCATGAGCGCCCAGCAGCAGCAGGAAGCTGGCGGCATGCCCCAGCAGAACGACGAGCTGGAGCAGGCGCGCGAGCGGCTCGCGTCGAACCCGGGGGACGTGGAGGCCGCGGCGATGCTGAGCCACGAGCTCATCCGTCAGCAGCAGTTCCCGGAGGCGATGAAGGTGACGCAGAAGGGCCTGGCGGTGGATCCGTTCAACGTGGAGCTGCGGGTGCACCGGGGCGTGCTGCGCGCGGCGGCGTCCGGAGACCTGCAGGGCGCGGAGCAGGAGCTCATCGAGCTGGTGAACACGTGGCCGGACGCGCAGGAGGCGCTCATCTTCCTGGGCAGCCTGTCGCTGCGCCGGGGTGACAAGGCCGGAGCGCTGGAGCACTTCGAGCGCTTCACCGTGGAGGTGCCGAAGAACATGCAGCCCCCGCAGCTGGCCCCCGCCATCGCGCAGCTGCGCGCGGAAGTGGCGCAGCAGCAGTAGTCAGCGGCACGGAGGGGAGTGCCCGGCTCCCCCCATTCATCCGTCCAACAGCACCGCGTCGCCAGTGATGCGGACCCGCTCCACCTTCCCGTCGGCGAGTGTCAGGAGCACCTGGATCCTCCCGGGCCGGCCCATGGCTTCGCCCTGGAGCGCCTCATAGCGGGCTTCACCCTCCCGAGGCGTCGGGAACAGCCCCTGGCTCGCCAGATAGAAACCCGCGGGGCCATTCGCGTTGCCGGTGACCGGATCCTCGTCCACACCGGTCGCGGGCGCGAACATCCGGCCGTGGTAGAGGACATCCGGCACCTGGCGGTCCAGCGTGAACACGAAGAAGCCGCCGATGCGGAGTTCCTTGCTGAGCGCGATGAGCTGCTCCCGGTCCGGGCGCAGACCCGCGAGGGCCGCATGGCTGTTGATGGGGACCAGCACCTTGGCGTGCCCGGTCGTCACCCCCTGGAGCGGCAGCCCCGCCACCAGGTGCTCCTCACCGAGCCCGAGCGCTTCGAGCAGCAGGCGCCGCTGCGTCAAGGTCAGCTCGCCCACCACGCGTGGCGTCCCCTGGGTCATCACGATGCGATGATCGTCCTGCCTCCGCTCGATGGTGATGGGCAGGAGGCCCGCCCCTGTCTTCACCCGGAGCTGCTGGCTGTCCAACCCCAGACGCCGTGCCCGGACGTAGTGGAAGCCGATGGTCGCGTGGCCGCAGAGGGGCAGCTCGCAGGTTTTCGAGAAGTAGCGCACCTCCAGGTCGTGCTCCGCCCGCTGCGTGGGAGCAATCTCGAATGCCGTCTCGGTCGCGGGCGCGGCGGTCGCGATCGCCTGCATCTGCCCGGTCGTGAGCCCGCCAGCGTCGAGCACGACCGCCGCGCGATTGCCGCGCCCCGGTGTCTTCGTGAAGACGTCGACGAGTTCGATCCGGGGCTCCGTCATCGCCCGGCCACCGCATGCACGCCAAGCCCGGGCGCGGCGTCCGGAAGCGTCATCCGCCCCGCCTCCAGCCGCATCCCCTGGAAGGGATCATCCGCGACGAGCAGGTGCCCGTTGAGGTCCGACCAGTCGGCCAGCCCCGCGAGGTGGGCCATCGCGGTGATGCTCAACGTGCTTTCGATCTTGCACCCCAGCATCACCTTCATCCCCAGGGAGCGGGCCAGCAGGATCATCCGCATCGCGCGCCGGAGCCCCCCCGCCTTCAGCAGCTTGATGTTCACGCCGTCGACGCAGCCCGCCAGGCGGACCACGCTCTCGGGTCCGGTGCAGTCCTCGTCCGCCACGATGGGAATGGGCGAGCGCTCGCGGACGTACCGCAGCTGTTCCACCGCGCCTGGCGCCACCGGCTGCTCAAGGAGCACCACGCTTGAGTGCGCCAGCCGCTCGGCCACGCGGACCGCCTCGTCCGCGCTCCAGGCTCCGTTGCCATCCACCGCGATGGCGCCGGCGTACACCTCCCGCACCGCTTCGACGGCGGCGAAGTCGGGGACCTGGCCCAGCTTCAGCTTGAGCATCGGCCACGCCGAAAGACGGCGCGCCTTCTCGCGTGCCGCGTCCGCCGTCATCAGGCCCAGGGTGAGCCCGGTCGCGGCCAGCGGAAGCCCTTCAAGCCCCAGGAGCTTGAAGAGGGGCAGCTTCGCTGCCTTGCCGAGCAGATCGTGCAAGGCCATGTCCACGGCGGCGACGGCCGAGGGTTGATCGCCCGCGAGCCCGACCAGCTCCGCCACGGTCTGCTCGAGGGTGAAGGGGCTCGAGCGCGCGAGCACGGGCGAGAACCTGTCGAGCGCCGCGACGAGCGAGGCGTCGCTCATGCCGTAGTCCTTCGCCGGCACCGCGATCCCCTCGCCTCGCAGCCCCTCCCACTCCAGGGTGACGAGGATGTTCGGCACCTTCGCCGGCTTGACCTCCTTGTGGGTCGCGAAGGGCTCGCTCAGCGTGAGCTGGAGCGTCCGGTACGAGAGTCGCATCAGGCGGCCACCGCCGCGCGGTCCGGATCCGTGAGGATCCTCACCCGCGAGGCCAGCTGCTCGCCGCGGAGGATCGCTTCCTGGACCGTCGCGCCGCGAGCAATGACGTGCCCGATGCGATCCTCGCCTGACCGCATCGGGTTCACCCGGCCTCCCACCTTCACGAGCACCCGCACATCCACGCACCCCTCCTCCTGCTTCAGGGCCTCGAGGCCGGAGATCTCCCGCACCGTCCCGGGGATGGGCTGGACGTGGCGGATGGCCGCGCCTCCTTTCGGGGTGGGCACCTCCACGAGCGGCTCACCCATGCCGCAGGCCCAGGCGAGCGCGGTGGACTTGATGTCCACCCCGCAGGCCAGGGTCACCAGCTCGGTGACGCGCCCACCCGGGTTGCGGTTGTGGCCTTCGACGATCCGGGGCCCCTTCTTCGTCAGCTTGAGCTCCGTGTGCGCCGGACCTTCCTTCAACCCCATGGCATCCAGGAACGCGTGCACGAGCGCGTACACCTCCTCGCGCGTGCCCGCGTCGAGCGGCGCGGGCACCGCATGGCCGATCTCCACACAGGTGTCCTCGGTGATGAGCTTGTCGGTCGCGGTCACCATCACGTGACGTCCGTGGAAGCTCAACGTCTCCACGCTGATCTCCGGCCCGTCCAGGAACTCCTCGAGCAGGAAGCGCGGCAGCTTCAGTTGCTGGAAGGCCTCCCAGGCCGGGGCGATCTGCGAGGGCTCGAAGATCTTGAAGATGCCCAGGCTGCCCGAGGCGTCGGTGGGCTTCATCACGAACGGCAGTCCGTGCTCGGCGACGAACGCGTGGATGTCCTCGAGGCGCTCGCCCACCCGCGCCACCACCGGGCTCAACCCCACCTCGTCGAGGCGCCGACGCATCGACACCTTGTCCTTGAGCCGCCGCACCGACTCGACCGTGTTTCCTCGCAGCCCCAGGGCTTCGCAGACGTAGGCGGTCGGAAGCAGGGACGCCTCGGTGAGGGAGATCACCCCATCGAGCGGGAAGAGCTGGTGGAGGCCGCGCGCGATGGCCACCAGGTTCTCGACGTGCTCGTAGTCGGTCAGGACGACGTGCTCGACGTACGGGAGGAACGCCTCACGAAAGTGCTTCTTCTTGTTGATGCAGACGACGTTCAGGCCGAGCGCGTGGGCCTTCTCGAGGACATCGAGGCCCTCGGCGCCACCGCCGATGATCATGATTCGCTTTGCCTTGGACTGGGACATGGATTCACTCCGGAGATGAGGGGGAGTTCGGGGAACGTGGGGGCTCGAGCAGCTGCACCAGCGCACCCACCACCCGGCAGGCCTGCGCCACGCTCAGCTCGCGAAAACCTTCGGGTTCGACAACGCTGCTGTGGACCGGCACCTCGCCGTCCTGGGCAAGCCCCCGGCGCGGATGGAACCGGCTCAGGAAGTACGAGGAAAGCTCCGGGCGGCTTCGCGCGAGCCAGCCCCGGACGACCTCGCTGACCGGGTCCATCGCCGCCTCGGGTGACACGTCCCTGGGGGGAGCAAGCCCCGCGAGCGCGTGGAACAGGTCGGCGACCAGCTCCGCGTCGCGGGGATGGCTGCTGGACGGGCAGAGCATGAACACGGCCGCAGGCGCCAGGATGAAGAGCAGCGGATCGAAGTCCTGGAAGTGCTTGATGAGGGTGTCGCAGATCCACTGCGCGCTCTTGATGGACGCGGACCGCGCGAAGTAGCCGGGCCGCACCGGCGGATAGCCGGCCATGTCCCGGGCGCCCCAGTGCAGGTGCGGGTTGAAAGGCCGGGTCATCGTCGCGCGGTCGACCGGCCCATCCGGGTAGTGCGTGTTCAGCATCGCCAGGAGCAGGGTCGCCACCGTCCCCGAAACCCTGGGGAGCCACCGGGGAAGCGACGCGACGTTCGCGACGAACCCCGCGGGGTCGGTCGCCGCCCGGTACGGAATCATGCTCGCGTCCACCAGCTCGGCGGCGCTCGCGTAGAACACCTCCCCCATCCGGTAGCCCGCGCCCTCCGGCTCGACGCCCACCCGCTGCATGCTCCCGTCCAAGCCGATCTGATGGCTGAAGAGATCGAAGAAGGCGTTGCGCGGATTCTTCTGGTGGCGCGCCGCCTCCAGCAACACCTCCAGCGCCGCGCGCACGGCGGGCTCGTGCGTGCGAAAGAACGCCTCCTCCTGCACGAAGGGGAAGACAGGATGGCGCTCGAGCCTCCGCCAGTGGAGCGAGACCACCGGAACACGCGTACCGTCGACCTCGGCGAGCACGAAGGGGGTGAACAGCGGAGCCTCCCGCGTTCGCCGAGCGAAGTCGGCCCCGTCCCAGGTGTAGAGCGGCAGCTCACGCCGCACGCCCTGATGAACGAGGGACCCCGGCAGGTAGACGGCATCTCCATTCTCGAGGCCGTGGTCCTCCGTGCGGGTGAGCGAGTAGATCAGCGGATAGCCCAGTCCGCGCTCCACGATGGCCTTGTTGAAGTCGAGCGCCCCCGCACGGCCCTGGACGATCTCCTCCCAGTTGCCGATGTGGCCGGTCCGCGGCGGTCGCAGCTGCGGCACCCGGAGGATGGCCTCGAAGAGCGTCCCCAGCGGAAGCTCCGTCTGTCCCAGATCCACCCAGTCGAACCCCCGCTTGCGCGACTCGAACTCGGCGACCGGGGTGAGCGGTCCGCGCCGCTTCCCGGCCACGAGTCGCGCCACCTCCCGCTCCAGCGCGAGCGCTTCGACGAGCTCCAGCGGAATGCCCCGGCCCATGTCCAGCGTGTCGAGCGGCATCATCCCGCGACCTCGTCATTGGGCATCCCGGACGGCGCTTCCAGGGGCCGCGCGAAGGCGCTCCGGAACGTCATGAAGACCGTTGCCGCTCCCAGCGCCGCGACCGCGCCGAACGCCAACCACATCGGCGCGTAGCGCGCGGCGCTGGAGGCGACGTCCAGGGCCCGGCCTCCAAGGTAGTACCCGAGCGTGCCCCCGATGGAGAGCGCGAAGCCCAGCAGGCCGAAGCCCGTCGCCAGCGAGCGCGAGGGGAGCAGCCGCGCGAGTTCATCATCGACCTTCGGTTCGACCACGATTTCTCCCACGGTGAAGACGAACACGCCCAGCAGGAAGACGGGCAGCCCCAGGTTCAGGGCGAAGAGCAGGAACGCGAACGCGAACGTCGCCAACCCGCCACCAACCACGACGTGGATCGCGTTGCGCGCCATCCACCCCGACAGCCAGAGCTGAAGGAGCACGACGGCGATCGCGTTGCTGATCCAGAGCAGCGCGACGGCGCTGCGCGAATAGGTCGCCTCGGCGACGAGGCTGACCGTGAACTCAAGCTGCGTGTAGAGCGCGAAGAAGAACACGAGCGCGCAGAACAACAGCAGGACCCGCCGATTGGAGAGGTCGCGCACGGCGACCGCCGGGTGCCAGGACGTCCGTTGCTCGCGCACCGCGTCCGCGGGCGCCCAGCCCTGGGCCGCCACCGCGAACACCAGCGACGTCGCGGCCGCGAGGAACAGCGCGAGCCGCATCGACGAGGCCGCGATCAACAGGCAGGCCGTCGGTCCGACCGCGAAGCCAAGGTTTCGCGAGGCGTTGCGAAGCGAGAGCAGGAACACCGGGTCCGCCTTCCCGGCGGCGCCCAGCAGCGCCTTCTTGCTCGCGGGGGTGAACAGTGCCGACCCGGCCCCCATGAGGAACACGCCCAGCAGCAACCCCGGGAAGCCCGTCGCCACGGCGAGCAGCACGTTCGAAGCGCCTCGGATGAGCAGGCCCGCCACCATCGTCCGGCGGGCCCCGAAGCGGTCCGCGGCGATCCCGGCGAAGACCGCCCCACCCCGCTGGCTCCAGAGCCGCACGCTGAGCAACGCGCTGATCTCCAGCACCCGCAGCTCCAGGCTCCCCTGGAAGAAGATGGACAGGATGGGCCCGACGTTCCCGAGCCCCACGAGGAACTGGCCGCCAATGATGATCCACGCCGCGAAGGGAATGGCCGCGAGCTGGTTCCGAAGATGACGAAGGTACATGTCGCGACCGGGGTCCGGGTGGAGGCGGAAGAAAGGAGGAAGTGCGGCGCCTCAGCCGGCACGCCGCTGGGCGTCCGGGGCGTCCACGTGCCCGGCACGGGGGTGGGCCGGCCGGGGAAGGCCCAGGTTCTCGCGCAACGTGCACCCCTCGTACTCGAGCCGGAACAGCCCCCGGCGCTGCAGCTCGGGAATCACCAGGTCGACGAACCGGGTGAGCCCGTCCGGGAGGTGGGGCGGCATGATGTTGAAGCCATCCGCGCCGTCGTGGATGAACCAGTCCTCGAGCTGATCGACGATCGTCTCCGGGGTGCCCAGGATGACCCGGTGGCCCCGTCCTCCCGCGACGGCGAGCGCGAGCTGGCGCACGGTGAGGTTGTCGCGACGGGCCTGCTCATAGACCAGCTGCTGTCGGCTCTTGCTGCGCTCGGTCGCCGTCACCTCGGGCAACGGCTCGTCGAGCGGGAGCGCCGAGACATCCATCCCTCCGAGGCGATCCGACAGGAGGCCCAGCGCGACCACCATGTCGATGCCCTCCTGGAGCTTCCCGTACATCTCCTCCGCTTCCGTCTGGGACCTGCCCACGACCGGAAACACCCCGGGCATGATCTTGACCAGCTCCGGATCCCGCCCGTGGCGCGCGACCTGCTCCTTCACCCCCCTGTAGAAGGTCTGCGCCTGGGTCAGCGTCTGGCTCGCGGAGAAGATGACCTCGCCCCACTGCGCGGCGAAGTCCTGTCCGTCGTCGGAGGCCCCCGCCTGCACGAGCACGGGGTAGCCCTGCGGCGAGCGCGCGACATTCAGGGGCCCCTTGACCCCGAAGAACTCGCCCTGATGCCCCAGGATGTGGAGCTTGTCGGGGTCGAAGTACCGCCCGGACGCCTTGTCGTAGAGGAAGGCGTCGTCCTCCCAGCTGTCCCACAGGCCCGTGACGACCTGCATGAACTCACGCGCCCGCCGGTACCGGGTCGCGTGATCGAGCTGGGTGTCGCGGTTGAAGTTCTTCGCCTCCGCGTCGGTGCAGGAGGTGACGATGTTCCACCCCGCCCGCCCCTGGCTGAGGAAGTCGAGCGAGGCGAACTTGCGCGCGACGTGGAAGGGCTCGTTGTAGGTGGTCGAAACCGTCGCGGTGAGCCCGAGCCGCTCGGTGGAGGGCGCGAGCGCCGCGAGCAGCGTCAGGGGCTCGAAGTGCACCATCCGCCCCCAACGGCTCAGCTCGTCGCTGTTCCGGTAGTGGGTGCGCACCCCGACCCCATCCGACAGGAACATCAGGTCGAACTTGCCGCGCTCCGCGGTGCGCGCCAGCGCGGTGTAGTAGCCCAGGTCCAGTCCTCCGTCCGCGCGCGCGTCCGGATGCCGCCAGGCCGCGACGTGGTGCCCGGGGGCGGGCAAGAAGGCTCCGAGCTTCATCTTCCTGAGGGTCGTTCCCATCTGAAGTTCCTCTCCTGCGGTTCAACTCAATTTGCGGATGGGCGAGCCGGCCAGGAACGCCTGGATGTCCTCGACCGCCTCGCGGAAGTAGGTGGCGTAGTTGTTCCGGGAGACGTACCCCAGGTGCGGCGTCGCCAGCAGCGTCGGCAGGGTCCGCAACACGTCCCCTTCCGGCACCGGTTCGACCTCGAAGACGTCCACCGCCGCGCCCGCGATCGTCCCGCGCGTCAGCGCTTCGACGAGCGCGGGCTGTTCGACAATCTGCGCGCGCGACGTGTTGATCAGGAAGGCCGTCGGCCGCATCCGCTCAAGCTCGGCACGTCCAATCAATCCACGCGAGCGCTCCCCGAGGACGAGGTGGATCGAAACGAAGTCGCTCGTCTCCAGCAGGGCTTCCTTCGACGCGGCGCGCGTCACCCCCACCTCCGCGGCCCGCGCGTCGGTGAGGTTCGGGCTCCAGGCGACCACGTCCATTCCAAACGCGGCCCCCACCTTCGCGACCTTGCTGCCAATCTTTCCAAGCCCGAGCAGGCCCAGCCGCTTGCCCTGCAGGTCGATCCCCACGGAGCTCTGCCAGGGCCCCGAGCGACGAAACGCGACGTTCTCGCCCACCACGTTGCGCGCGAGCGCCAGCAGGAGCGCCCAGGTCAACTCCGCGGGGGGCTCGGAGGAGCTCGCCGTTCCGCACACCGTCACGCCGTGCGCGGCCGCCGCGGCGACGTCGATCGCCGCGTTCCGCATTCCCGACGTCACCAGCAACTTCAACCGCGGCAGCTTCTCGAAGAGCGCCTTCGGGAAGGGGGTGCGCTCACGCATGATCACGATCACCTCGCAATCAGCGACCGCGGCGACCAGCGCGTCCTGCTGGGAGAAATGCTCGCGGAACACCACCACGTCCACCTGCTCGTGCAGGGGTGCCCAGTCGGCGATCTTCGTCGAGATGTCCTGGTAGTCATCAAGGATGGCGCAGCGCAGCTTCTTCATGTCGTCTCCAGTCCGTGGGCCCGGGACCCGGGCGCCGGGGAATGCAGCAGATAGGGGAGCATTCCACCGTGAAGATAGAGCGCAAGCTCGCCTTCGGAGTCGATCCGCGCGGTCCCCTTGAACTCGAACAGGGTGCCCTCACCTCGCGCGTGGACGTGGATGCGGGCCCGGGGTGAGTGGACGTCCTCGAAGCTGAAGCGCTCGTGGCCCGTCAGGCCCAGGTCCCACCAACGGTCGCCGGGCTCGAACTCGATGGGCAGGATTCCCATGGCGATGAGGTTCGAGCGGTGGATCCGCTCGAAGCTCTCGGCGATCACCGCCCTCACCCCGAGCATCCACGGCCCCTTCGCCGCCCAGTCTCGCGAGGAGCCCATCCCGTAGTTGCGGCCCGCGAGGACGACGAGCGGCGTGCCCGTGGCCCGGTAGGCCTGGGCCGCTTCGAACACCGGCATCACCTGCCCCGAGGCGAGGTGCACCGTGTCGCCGCCCCGGAGGCCGGGCACGAGCAGGTTCTTCAACCCGGAGCTGGAGAAGGTCCCCCGGGCCATCACCTCGTGATTCCCCCTTCGGGAGCCATACGAGTTGAAGCGCGTGGGCAGGACTCCGCGTTCGGAGAGGTAGCGGCCCGCCGGAGACCGCTCGGAGATCGCCCCCACGGGAGAGATCTGATCGGTGCTCACGTCGTCGCCCAGCGCGACGAGGGCGCGAGCGTCCGTCACCGTCCTCGCGCCGCTGTTCGCGGACAGGTACGGCGGCCTGCGGATATAGGTGGACGCCTCCTTCCAACTGAAGACGTCGCTCGCGAGTGGAGCGTCGTCCCGGCGCGCCGCATCGAACGACGCCAGCCGCGCCCCGGCGGTGAAGACGTCGGGGCGCACGCTCGCGGCGACGATCCGTGCGACCTCCTCGCTCCCAGGCCAGATATCCCGCAGCGAAACAGGCCGGCGCTCCGCGTCGAAGGCGAGGGGCTCCCGGTCAAGGTCGACACGGACGTTGCCCGCGAGGGCGAGCGCGACCACCAGCGCGGGTGAGGCGAGGTAGTTCGCGCGGGTCTGCACGTGGACCCGCCCCTCGAAGTTCCGGTTGCCACTGAGGACGGAGGCGACCACGGCGCCCGAGCGCGCCAGTTGCTCCGCGACGTCACTCTTGAGCGGACCGCTCCCCCCGTTGCAGGTGGTGCAGCCATACCCGATGACGTGGAAGCCCAGCGCCTCGAGGGGCTCGAGCAGACCGGCCTCCCGCAGGTAGCGCGTCACCGCGGGCGACCCGGGAGCAAGGCTCGTCTTCACATGCGCCGGCACCCGGAGCCCGCGCTCGACCGCGCGGCGCGCCAGCAGCCCCGCGGCGATCATCGACGTCGGGTTCGAGGTGTTCGTGCACGAAGTGATCGCCGCTATCACGATGGCGCCGTCCGACAGCCCGGGAGCGGCCGGGCCCTCCACGCCAGCGAAGCGTTCGAACGAGCCGCGCAGGCCACCGAGCGACACCCGCTGATGGGGAGCGCTGGGGCCCGCGACACACGCTTCGACCGTGCCGAGATTGAACTCGAGCAGGCGCCCGAACCGGGGGGACGGCGCCCCCTCCTCCCAGAGCAGACCCTGACGGCGGCAGTAGGCCTCGACCCGGACGACCTCCTGCTCGGCCCTCCCCGTCAGGCGCAGGTAGTGGAGCGTCTGGGCGTCGACCGGGAAGAAGGCCAGCATGGCGCCATACTCGGGCGCCATGTTCGCGACGGTGCACCGGTCGGTCGCGGACAGCCGCCCCAATGCCGGACCGGTGAACTCGATCCACGCGCCGACGACGCCCTCCGCGCGGAGGCGCTCCGTCAGGGTGAGGACCAGGTCCGTCGCGGTGACGCCCGGGGACAGCTCCCCCGACAGACGGACCCCGATGATGGGCGGCACGCGGGTCGTCACCGGCACCCCGAGCATGATCGACTCCGCCTCCAACCCACCGACGCCCCATCCCAGGACGCCCAGGCCGTTCACCATCGTGGTGTGGCTGTCGGTGCCAATCACCGTGTCCGGCAGCAGCAGCGGCGCTTCCACGGACTCGTCCGTCGTGACGACCGAAGCGAGCCGCTCCAGGTTGATTTGATGGACGATGCCGTTGCCGGGGGGGAAGACCCGCATGCGGTCGAACGAGCGGGAGGCCCATCCCAGGAACGCGAAGCGCTCCTCGTTTCTCAGCAGCTCCTCGCGCTCATTGCGCTCCTGCGCATCGGGCACGCCCGCGACATCCGCCTGGAGCGAATGGTCGATGACCACATCGGTCCGGACCACCGGGTTGATGCGTCGCGGGTCGCCGGCACGCTCCGAGGCATGGTCGCGCATCGCCGCCAGGTCCACGAGCGCCGGAACCCCGGTGTAGTCCTGCAGCAGCAGCCGCGCCGGCCGGAACGCGAACTCGATCCCGGCCTCCTCCCCGACCGCCAGCCGCCGGGCGCACGTGAGCGCCAGCTCGCGGGACTCGTTGCGGAGGATCGACTCGAGCAGCACCCGCCCCGAGAACGGGACGGACGCCAGGTCGATGCCCGCCTCCTCCGCGAGGAGGCGCAGGTCGTGCAGGCGGTACGACACGCCTGCATGCGGAAAGTCCGAGGTGCCCTTCAAGACTGCCCCCCAGGGCCCGGATGGGCGCGACTGGCGGCGCCAACGTAGTGGAGCAGGGGCCGGATCAAGACGTTGTTCGACTCCTGCTCCCGCGCCTGGGCCACCCAGCCGGCGATCCTCCCCGCGACGAACATCGGGACGGCGAGCTCATCGGAGAGGCCCAGCATCCGGTACAGCAGACCGACGTAGAGGTCGACGTTCGCCTCGATCCCATGGCGGGCATACGGCCTCATCGCTTCCACGAGCGCGGTGATGATCTCGAACCCCCGCATGTCGCCCTTCCGTGAGCTCGCTTCCCGCGCGGCATCGCGGAGCGGACCGACCCGCGGGTCCTCGCCCCGGTAGACCCGATGGCCGAAGCCCATCACCGGCAGCCCCTGCTCGAACTGACTTGCGACGTAGGAGCGTGCGCGCTCGGGCGTCCCCACGACGTCGAGCACCTGGGTGACCGCCTCCGCGGCCCCGCCATGGATCGTTCCCGCGAAGACGGAGATGGCCGCCGTGATCGCGGCGTGCATTCCCGCGCGACAGCCCACCGCCACCCGGGCCGTGAACGCGGAGGCGTTCGAGCCGTGATCGGCGTGAACAATGAGGTCGGTGTCGATGAGGCGCTCATCCAGGGCGCTGGGAGCCTCCCCCCTCACCAGATGGAGCAGGTAGCTGGCGTGCGAGGTGCCCGGGGCCACGAGCGGCAGGGGCCGCCGCTCGCGGGCGGCCTGATGCGCCGCGATGAGGAGGGGAATCTGCGCCACCAGCCGCACCCCCTTGCGGAGGCTCGCCTCCTTCGAATGATCAGCGCTCTCCGGGTCCAGCGCGCCCAGGGCGGAGACGCCGGTCCGCAGCGCCTCCATCGGGTGGGCGCTGGCGAGTGAGCCCACGAGCGACAGCACGGAGGCAGGTACCGCTCGCGCCGCTTCCAGCTCGCGGCGAAAGGCCGCGAGCGCGGCCGCACCCGGCAGCTCGCCCATCACGAGCAGGTACGTCGTCTCCTCGAACGACGAATGCTCCACGAGGTCGCGAATCGCATAGCCCCGGTACTCCAGCGCGGACCGCTCCCCGTCGATTCGCGCGATCGACGTCCGGTCGAAGTGCACCCCCTCGAGCCCGCGGTGAATCGTCGGAGCGGCCGCGGCCTGCGGCCCCTCCCTGGGTTCGGAGCCAACCCCCACCGCCTTCGGCGCGCCTCGCCCCGAGACGCCGCTCCGGACGAACTCGCGAATGGCCTTCACCGAGCTGAGCTGAACGCGCAGCTCCCCGTTGATCCGGAGGCCAAACGCCTTCTCCAGCGCGACCATGAGGACGACGTGCTGGAGCGAATCCCACTCCACCACGGACTGGTACTCGAGCTCGTCGGTGACGGCTTCCGGGTCGAGTTGGAGGACGCTGGCGATCAGCGCCTCGACATCCAACGTTTCCGACGGTTCGCTTGCTCTGGCTGGAATCACAGCTCAATCCTGGTGGGTAGGGATGAGGGGGCCTTGGCCCCCAAAACGTCCGCGCGCCGCTCCTGGCTCCACAGCTCGTGGATGCGCTCTTGAAGGGCCCCGCGGTGGATCTTCCCGTTCGCGTTCAGCGGCGGGTCCTCGATCACCGCGATGACCCGCGGGACCATGTAGACAGGAAGCAGCCGCCGGATGACCTCCAGCACGCGCTTCGGTTCGACCGCGCCCGTCGCCACCCCGAGGATGGCCTCGGGGTGCGCGACCGAAGGCCACGGCAGGGCCACCGCATCGACACACCCGGCGCGGCGCATGGCGGCCTCGACCTCGCCGAGTTCGACGCGGTAGCCCCCCACCTTGATTTGATGGTCACCCCGGCCCAGGTACACGAGCGCGCCCCCCGGCATCCGCTTCACCAGGTCGCCGGTGCGATAGAACCGCAGAAGCCGTCCATCCGCCCCCACGCGCTCGAACGTCCGCTCCTGGGTCAGCTGGGGCGCCCGCCAGTATCCGGTGAAGGTTTGCGGCCCCGCGACGCAGAGCTCGCCGGCCTCGCCCTCTTCGACCTCCACCAGCGCCTCGTTGACGACCTGCCCCGTGAGCCCCTCATAGAGCTGCCCGATGGGAACGAGCCCCTGCACGCATTCCGCGGGAGAACGGGCCGGGTCCCACCGGTAGGCCGCGCACGCGATCGTCAGCTCCGTGGGCCCGTAGAGGTTCTCCACCACGGAGTGAGGGGCCGCCTCCTGCCAGGCCTCCGCGCTGGTCACCGGCAGCGCCTCCCCACAGAACAGGCTCCAGCGGAGCGAGGGCATCGAGCCGGGCTCCAGGAGCTTCTGGCGTTGGCAGAGCGCGGCGACCGAGGGCACCGAGAACCACACCGTGATGCCGCGCTTGCGGACGAACTCCGCGGGAGCGAGCAGCTCGATGGCTTTCAGCGGAACGACACACGCCCCCGCGCCCCAGGCCATGAAGAGATCAAAGACCGAAAGGTCGAACGTCAGGTCGAACGTCTGGCTCACCCGGTCCGCGGGCGTCAGCCCGTAGCGCTCGCGATTGACCCCGAGGAACGCGAGCACGTTCGCGTGGGTGATGGGAACGCCCTTGGGCTGCCCGCTGCTCCCCGAGGTGAAGAGCAGGTAGGCCCCCCCCTCGGGGGCGGCGGCGGGCAGTGTCGCCAGCGGCTCCGCGCTCGCGAGCGCCTCCGGCCCGAACATGACGGCCTCCGGCAACGACCGCCCCTCTCCATCCGGGACGAGCAGCGGGACGGGCCGCGTGCACCCGGAGAGCACCTCGCACGCCTGCGGCAGTGCCTCGGCCTCGACGATCACCGCATCGAGTTCCGCCTGCTCGAGCATCGTGCGGGTGCGCACGACGGGGAACTTGCGGTTCAGGGGGACGAAGGCCGCGCCGGCATAGAGGCTCGCCAGGATCCCGACATAGGCCGTGAGCCCCCGGTTGGCGAGCACGCCCACCCGCGCCGGTGTCCCCCCGGAGGCCTTCAGCAGAAGCCCCGCCCATCGCCGGGCCATGGCGTCCAGTTCGGCGTAGCTCCAGCTTCGCTCCTCAAGCAGGAGCGCCGGGCAGTCCGGAACCTGGGCAACGCTCCAGAGGAACGTGTCCCGGAGGGTGACGGGCGGCTCCGTCACCGGCAGGCGAAAGGCATTGGTATCTCGCTTCGACATCTGCCCATCCATTCAGGGACGAAAGGGGGCCACCCCGCGCCAGCGCGGGTGGGACGACGTTGACGATGTGGACGACGAACGGTGCTCAGCCGATCCGACGGGTGAGGCTCATTGATTTGAGATTGCAATCAATGGCGCGGATCAGGCCCCACTCCTCAAGGTACGGCTCCGGGAAGCCAGGAGCGCCGAGCGCGGCATCCGCGTCCCGCGCGTGGATGTAGTCAACCCAATCGTGGGAGTTGGGGTGACGGTGGTGGAAGTCGTGACAGGGGGTGTCGCCGACGAGGACACAGACCCGCGCGAGCAGGTGCGCCGCCATCTCCCCGCTCCAACGCAGCCAGGCCACCCAGGAGCCCTGCGCCGGTGGAGGCGAGGCCAGGAAGACGGCCACGGTGGTGCGGCAGACAAAGCGCTTGTCCCGCGTGAGCATCAACGTCGCGTCGTCCGGGAACCGGTGCTCGGCCGCCAACCGGAGCGTCGCGCTGATGTTGTACAGAAGCGTCGCGGGAATCACATAGGCGACGACGAACTCGAGCCAGAGCCCCGCGTGCCCCACGCCCCAGAGCACCAGCCCCCAGAACGTGAATGCGATCAGATTGTGCAGTGTATATTTCGAGCAGAAACAAGAGGACAGCCGGTCCAACAGCCAGCGCAGGTGGAAGAAGGGCGAAAGCAGCCCGATCAGCAACCGCCGCCAGAGGTCCCGTTTGGGAAGCCCCGCCGCGAGGTTCGAATACCCGGTCAGGAACTGGATGGTCTCGTCGGAGGCGGTGAGCAGGCGTTCATTGCTGTGATGGAGCGCGTGATCCTTGCGGTATTGCCAGAACGCCTTGACGACAAGGACAATGGAGATGGTCGTTCCCAGCACGGAATCCCAGCGCCCGTCCTTGAAGACGTTCCGGTGAGAGCAATGATGCATGATCACCACCTGGAGCTTCCGGACACACGAGAGTGTCATGGCCCAGCCGATGGGGATGGCCCAATAGGCACCGGCCCGCAGCGACACCGCGGAGAGGAATATCCCCGTCAGGAGCAGCAGCCAGGCCTGGAGGACATGCCCTCCGGCGGTCCACTTCCGGGGCCGCTCTCCTTGATATGGCTTTCCTGAGATGAGCGTGATCACCGGCTGGATGAAGCCCGGCAACGCCTGATGGAGAGCACCACGCACGTCAACCGCGTCCTGACTGGGAATGGGCTGTGCCACTTCCATCAACCCAGCCGAAACGGATTGAGTGGAAGTCGGCGAGACATCACTACTCTCTTCGAGCGATGACACTGAATGCATCACGAGCCCACTCCTGAAGGGCTGGCGGTCTCACGGCCTGAGAAGGGGCCGGAAACGCCATCCGCATGGCTCGTTGAGCGTGGACATGGCCACACATCACTCGCCCCCTCAATCCCCCTCGTGTCGGCCCCTCCGACCCGAGTCGCGGGCAAGAATCCACTGGCCATGCGGGACTGTCAAGCGTCTATCAATGGGCACAACCCAAGTCGTTGCGCCGTGACAGGTATCTCCCGGAGCCGGGCAGAAGCCATCCAAGAGTGATTGACTGCCTGGATCTAACCCCTGACGTCTGGCACCACGAAAAGGCACCTGGGCTTTCGGAACGCGGGACGGCGGCGGGAGCAGGCCTGCTGCCCCTCGCCACCGACCCTGTCCATCCCTGCCTCATGATTGTGTCTGGAGGACGCGCCCGGAGGCAGAGCTCCTCACCGCGTCCCTCACAGACACTTCCGGCGGCCCCTCCAGGGGGCGGGTCGGGATGATCCCTCCCCACGGCTTGAAGCCGTGGCGGGACCTTCACCGTTCCGAAGGCCCGGAGGAGGGCTAATGCACCGCCGCCTTGCGGCGACGCAGCCGGCGCACCTTCTCCACCAGCTCATCCGACAGCACGCTCTTCACCGCGTTGCGCGCCTTGCGGGCCAGCGCCTCGGACTGGGTGAACCACGCACCGCCGATGCCCGCACCGTGCACGCGCAGCGACACCGTCTGGCGCTGCTTCGTCACCCAATCCGCCTTGTAGGACTCCGTGCCTCGCAGGAAGTCGTACTCCGTCAGTCCCAGGTCGATGGCGTCCTTGAACGTCTCGCCCACCAACACCAGGCCCACGCTGCGGTTGCGCCACGCCGGATCATAGCCGGACTGGAAGTAGATGAACGACTGTCCATGCAGGATGCCATACACCGAGGCCACCGCCTGGCCTCCCACCTTCATCGTGTACATCCGCAGCCGGCCCCGCTCCGCCAGCAATTGCGTCGCATCCCGGTGGAACGCCTCCACCCCGGCGCCCTTGATGCCCTGCGACCCTCCATCCGAGGACCAGCGCAGCGCATGCAACCGGAAGAAGTCCGTCATCGGCCCGGCCAGATTGCCCGGCGCTTCCGTGCGCTCGATGCAGTAACCGTCCTGCTTCTCCAACCACTTGCGTCGGCGCAGGTAGTTGTCCCGGCGGCCCGTGCGCTTCAGGAACGCGTCGAACGGCTCGCCCGGCACCAGCGTCTCATACGGACAGACATACCGGTCCGTCTTGCGCACGTTCGCGTCGCCAAACACCTCGCGCGCCACATCCAGCGTCAGCGAACCCTCGCGCAGGTCCGTCAAATCCAACACATCCCACTCGTCGCGCAGCCCCTGGAGCACCTGGAAGAACGCGCGCGCCACCTCCGCCTCACGGCCCTTGCGCGCCACCACGTCCAGGTAGTCGCTGCCCACGTGCGTCTCACCCAGGAAGCCCAGGCGCCGCACGCGCACCCCGTTCACCCAGCGGTGCTCCAGCCCCAGCGGCAGCAGGCCCACCAGCGTGCCCAGCCTGTCCCGGGCCGTCAGCACCAGCGGCCGCACGTCCGGCGAGATGCGCCGGCACCACGGATACAGCCATTCCCAGGCGTTGAAGGGGCCGGCGGTGCTCGCGTCCAACAGCGCGTTCCACTCCGCCCGCATCCCCGACAACTGCGAAGCACTGCCCACCGCCGCCACGTCCAACCTCGGCGCGACCTGCGGCCCTGCCGTCAGCTCTTCTTCGCGGATCACCGCGTCACCCTGATGCCTTTCCCGATGCACCGCCACCTGGCTCCCGTCAGTTATTGCAACCCGGGAGCCAGCCACCATCCCACTCATCCCGTGCGCTGGCTCGGACGGCGCTCCGCCTTCAGCGCGTCCCGAACCGCCTCCGCCACCTCCGCCATCACCTCCGGCGACAGGTCCTGATGGCAGGGAATCTCCAAGATTGTCCGCCGCAGCTGCGCGACCTCCGGGAACTCCGACGGGTCGCACGCCGGATGAAAGCGCTTCCAGAAGTCGATGGCGTCGATGCCCCGGTCGCGAAGCCGCGCCAGCAGCGCTTCCTTGTCCTGCACCACCATCGGGTAGAACAGCGGGCACACACCCGGCGGGAGCTGGTTGAACAGAGGCGGCGACACGTCGCGCAGCCGGCCCAGCAGGAAGAAGTAGTTGCGGCGGCGCGCCTCGACGATGGCCTCCAGGTCCTGCGCCAGGGCAATCCGCTTCGTCAGCGGGCTCATGCCCAGGTCCACGTGCCTGCGATCGAAGTGCTGCGTGCCCGTGGCCACGCGCTGGATGCTCGCGGCCTTCACCGTGCCGTGGCCCACCGAACGCACCAGGCCTCGCAGGCCCCGGCCCACCGCCCCCCCGCGCAGCTCCAGGTTCTGCAGCAGCGCGGACACGGTGTGGCTGAACGTGGACGCCAGCGGCGGCGCCGGAGGCTCCGGCAGGCTGTACTGACGCGGGCCGTTGACGACCAGGGCCCCCCCATTGGGCACGGGAAGCGTCTTGTACAGACAGAAGATGCCCACGTCGCCCGTGGTGCCCAGCGGCGTCGCGCCGTCCGACGACAGCAGCGACAGCGCGCAGTCCTCGATGAGCGGGATGCCGTGCTCGTCCGCCAGCTTGCGCATGGCGTCCACCGGCCCCGGGAAGCCCGCGTAGTGGATGAGGTAGAGCGCCTTCGTCTTCGGCCCGATGCGCTTCGCCACGTCCGCCAGGTCCACGTCCCAGCGGGCGCCCACCCGGTAGAAGCGCGGCGTCGCGCCCGCGTCCACCACCGCCTCCACCTCCACGCCGTGGTGGTAGGAGGGCATCAGCACCTCTCCGCCATCCAGGCGCAGCATCTTCATCGTCAGCCAGACGGCGTTGCGCGCGAAGTAGAAGTAGCGCGCGCTCGGCGACGAGAACGGGGGCAGCGCGCCGGGGCGGGCGTTGGACAGCAGCATTCCCGGCCACAGCGTGGGCAGGGACGGAACGAACAGCTTGTTGTCGGACGTCTTCACCGCTTCCATCGCGCCACCGCCTCTTTCGCCGCCGGTACCCACCGGAACTTCGTCGCGCACAGGGCACGACTGAAGGCGGTGTCATTGAACACGTAGAGCCAGGTGTGCTTGCGGACCTCGTGGGTCCAGTCGCGCTTCCACACCATGTCCGGCCCCAGGAAATCGAACTCGGTCAGCCCCCGGTCCAGGCAGGCCCCCAGCACCTCTTCCATCAACAACTGGCCGGGGCTGCACTCCTTCAGGCTTTCGTCGTAGCCAGGCTTCAGGAGGAAGTAGCGCTTGCCGTATTCCAGACCGTACTGGAACGCGACCGCGCGCCCGTCCAGGCGCAGGAAGTACAGCGCCAGCCGCCCGCGGTAGGCCGCGTCGCGCGCCAGCTCCGTGTAGAAGCCCCGCGTCTTCCCGTCCTGCGCCATGGCCGTGCCGCGCTGGCCCTTCCAGCCGCTCTGCTCCAGCAGCAGCCCCTCCTCCAGCGAGCCCTCCAGATCCAGACCGCCGGTGACGCACTCGAAGGTGACCTTCCCCTTCTCCTCCAGCTTGCGGCGCCGCCGGCGGCAGTTCGCCTTGAACTTGGACGGCAGCGACGCGAAATACGCATCCTTCTTCGCGGGCAGCGTCACGTAGGGAGACTGCAAGGACTCCCACCCACCCACCGGCAGGCCGCGGCGCTTCGCCTCGTCCACCAGGCGGAAGCCCACCCCGCCCTCCGGCACGTCCGTCAGCCGCAGCACGTCCCAGCCGCCCGTCTGCTTCAGGTGCGTGAGGAACGCGTCCGCCGCCAGTTCAGGATCGCTTGCCAGCAGATCGAAGCGGCAGGAGTGCGCATTGGCGGCCGACGTGAGCTGGCGGACCGGCATGCCGTACATCGACGTGCGCTCCTCCACCAGCGGCAGCGCGGCGCTCAATTCGCCGTCCGGGCCTCGCAGGAGGAGGACCCGCATCCGGCTGCCCGCGGCGAAGTTGTCCAACCACAGCCGCAGGAACTCATGCCGGTAGAACAACTCGTTGGAGGTGGTCTCCACGAGCCGGTTCCACTCGGCTTCCAGGGACATGAAGGCCGCCCGGTCGTTGACTTCCACGACGTGCGGGTCGGCACGGAGGTTTCTGGCTTCCATAGGAGCGGGACCCAAGGTGGTGACGGGCGGACAGGCCTACAAGCCGCTGCGGGCCATCTTCAGCAGGCAGGCGGCGACCTTGCGGCTGTCGTGTCGGATCTTGGACCCATCCTTGAGCAGGTCCGCCTGCACCGGGATGACACCCGACGACAACAGCTCCCGCGTCTCCGCCGTCACGAGGAACGAGCCCTTGCGCGCATAGCGCTGGATGGACTCCTCGTTCGGCTGCCGGCCATTGACGAGCACCGCGTCCAGCACCGGCCCGACGTGTTCAATCACCGCCTGCACGTGGTCCAGGCAGTTCATGCCGTCCGTCTCACCCGGCTGGGTCATCAGGTTGGCCACCATGACCTTCAGCGCGCGCGTCTCCTTCAGCGCCTGGGCCACGCCGTCCACCAGCAGGTTGGGCAGCACGCTCGAGTACAGCGAGCCCGGCCCGATGGCGATGAGGTCCGCCGAATAGATGGCCTCCAGCAGGCCGTCCACCGGGGGCGGCGAGCGCGGGCTCAGCGACACGCGGCGCACGCGGCCGTGGGCGCGGCAGATGTTGCGCTCGCCCACCACCTCCGTGTCGTCGTGCATCTGCGCGACGAGCTGCACCGACGCGAGCGTGCTGGGCAGCACCTGGCCCTGCGCGCCCAGCAGCTCCCCGGACAGCCGCACCGCCTCCAGGAAGTCACCCTTCAGCTCCGCGAGCGCGGCGATGAGCAGGTTGCCCACCGCGTGGCCGGCGAGGCCCTTCGCGCCGCCGAAGCGGTACTGGAAGACGTCCTTCAGCGCGCTCTTGCCACCCGCGAGCGCCACCAGGCAGTTGCGGATGTCGCCCGGGGGCAGCGCGCCGTGCAGCCGGCGCAGGCGGCCGGAGCTGCCGCCGTCGTCGCTCATCGCCACGACCGCGGTGATGTCCACACCGGGCTGACCGGCCTTGGGCGTCGCGCGGCGGGCAAGCCCACGCAGCACCATCGGGAGGCCCGTGCCACCGCCCATCGCGACGATGCGCGTCGGGCGGTCCTTCGGGGCCTGCAACAGCTCATTGCGCTCGGCGTTCTGCTGCTTGAGCGCGTCGTCCTGGCTCCAGGCTTCCGCGAACGGCGCATCCACATCCATGCCGACCATGTTCCGACCCCCTCGCCCATCCCAATCCATGGCTGCTTACCCTTCGCATCCCGGCCTCCCCCGACAACCGGAGGCCGCGGATCATGACTGTTGCTGACTACCGAGCACCCCGCCCCAACAACACGTGCCGGACGGTGTGGAAGATAATGCCGACGTCCAGGAACAGCGACCCGTTCTTCACATAATACAAGTCGAACTCGAGCTTGTTGCGCGCGTCCTCCACGGAGGCCCCGTAGGGGTAGCGGATCTGCGCCCAACCCGTGATGCCCGGCTTCGTCGCCTCACGCACGCCGTAGAACGGAATCTGCTGCTTGAGTTGCTCGGTGAACACCGGGCGCTCCGGACGCGGCCCCACGAAGCTCATGTGGCCCAGCAGCACGTTGAACACCTGGGGAATCTCATCGATGCGCGTCTTGCGGATGAACCTGCCCACCCGCGTGACGCGGTCGTCGTTGGAGCGCGCCCACACCGCGCCGTTCTTCTCCGCGTCGGTGCGCATGCTGCGGAACTTCCACAAGGGATAGGTGCGCCCCGCCAGGCCCACGCGGTCCTGCCGGTAGAAGATGGGGCCCTTGGAGTCCAGCTTGATGGCCAGCGACACCAGCACCAGGAAGGGCGAGGCCAGGATGAGCAGGAGCGACGCCACCGCCAGGTCGAACACCCGCTTGAAGGCCCGGCGCAGGGGCGACACCGTCATCTCATCCGCGAAGGCGAAGTCGCTCGCCCGGAGGAACTGCACCGGGATGCGGCGCAGCACGCGCTCGCAGAAGCCCGCCGCCTCGTACACCCGCCGCCCGTCCAGCCGGCAGCGCAGGAGCGCATCCACCCAGTTGGCGCCGCGCATGTCATCCGCGGCCTGCACCACGTAGGAGGCATTGAGCCGGGCCGCCATCGCGTCCAGGGGCTCGTCCACCTTGCGCGGGTCCACCAGGGCCACCACGCGGAAGGAACCCTCGCCGCCGGCCTCGATGGCGCTCGCCACCGCGCGGGCCTTGAGGCCATCTCCAATGATGAGGACCGCGTCGGGTTCACCCACCAGGGCGCGGATGGAGACGCGCACCGCCAGCGTGCCGGCCAGGGCGCCCATCGCGCCGCCCAGGAGCGTGCCGGGAGGCAGGGACACCGGAAGCGCCAGCGGCAGCAGCAGCATCACCCCGCCCGCCACCATCGCGGTGACGCCCGCGGCCTTGAGGAAGCGGTAGCCGCGCGTCCGGTCTTCCGCGGCGACCCGGAGGTCATAGAGGTCCAACAGGTACAGCGTGAACTGGAAGGTGACGACGAAGGCCAGGCCCAATCCCACCAGCGTCGGCCACAGCGTGGCGAGCGGCGGCCAGGTTCCCGGAGGCGCGAAGAGGGCCGCGCAGGCCGCGGCACCCGCGACACAGGCCAGCGCGATCGCCGTGCTCTCGGCGAGGAAGAACGTCAACTTCTTGGCTGAAAAGTAGTGGTGAAAAACGCGAAGCACGTGACTCCTCCAACCCCGACCCGCCCACTCCACTCCAGGC
>NZ_RAWD01000449.1:0-6111 GCF_003612065.1 Corallococcus sp. CA047B | reverse complement strand
GTCAGGCGCTCGCACGGGAGTTGGAGGTGCAGACGCACACGGTGGCGCTGCTGCCTCCGGGGGCGGTGCCCAAGACGTCGAGCGGGAAGATTCAGCGCTTCGCGTGCCGTGCGGCGCTGGTGTCCGGAGAACTCGCCGTGCTGTGGCGCAGTGAGGCGGCGGGTGCGGAGCCGTTGGTGCGGACTCCGGTGGTGCCTGTGCCCGAAGCGCCGACGGTGGAGCAGGCCGGTGCGGCGGAGACCACGGTTTCGGTGGGTACGACGGCGAGTCAGCCCGGTGCGCTCGCAGGTGCCTCGGTTCCAGTTGGCGCGACGGCCAATCAGTCCGGAGTGCCCTCGGGTGTCTCGGCAGTGGACGCCTCGGCTTCGGCTGACGCGGCGGGGAATCAGTCTGGTGCCTCCGCCCCTGTGGCCCAGGCCGCAGCCTCCCCTGCTCGCTCCGTGGAGGAACTGGAGCGCATTCTTCGCGAGGAGCTGACCGCGGTCCTCGGGGCGGAGGCCGGCCTTCATGGCTCGGACGTTCCGCTCACGCAGCTGGGCATGGACTCGCTCGCGGCCGCGGACCTCCAGGGACGCATCGAGAAGCGTCTGGGGACGCGTGTCTCCGCCGCGACCCTGTTGCAGGACGTGACCCTCCAGGGGCTCGCGGCGTCGCTGGCCCAGGGCAGCACCGCGACGGGACTCGCGGCCCTGCCCCCGGTGCAACGGCGCCCAGCTCCGGCGGGGCTGACGCCGGCCTCGTTCTCCCAGCAGCGCCTGTGGTTCCTCCAGCAACTGGCGCCGGAGTCCACCGCCTACCATGTCCCCGTGTCGCTCTCGCTCCGAGGCCCCCTGGTCCCGGAGACGCTGTCGCGTTCGCTGAACGAGCTGGTCCGTCGCCACGAAGCGCTGCGCACGACCTTCGTCGCGCGGGACGGCGTGCTGTTCCAGCAGGTCCACGCACCCTCCCCTGTGTCGCTGACGGTGGAGGACGTCGTCAGCCAGGACTCCGTGTCACGCGAGGCCCTGCTGGATGCGTGGGCGGTGCGCGATGCCCAGCAGCCGATGGACATGTTCACCGGTCCGCTGCTGCGCTTCGTGCTGCTGCGCTTCGCGCCCGAGGACCACGTGCTGCTCGTCTTCGTGCACCACCTCATCGCGGACGGCTGGTCCGTAGGCGTGCTCTCCCGCGAGCTGGCCGCCCTCTACGGGGCCTTCGGGGACCAGCGTCCCTCTCCCCTGCCCGAGCCCGCGCTCCAGTACGGCGACTTCGCGGCGTGGCAGCAGTCGTACCTGACGCCCCAGGCCCTGGCCCCGGAGCTGGCGTGGTGGAAGCAGACGCTCTCCGGTGCACCTTCCCTGCTGTCCCTGGCCACCGACAAGCTCCGCCCCCAGCGGCTGTCCTCCCAGGGTGCCCGCAGGCTGCGCGTGCTGCCCGCGCCCCTGATGGCGAAGCTGAACGCGCTGGGCCGCCGTGAGGGCGCGACGCCCTTCATGATGCTGGTGTCCGCGCTGGCCACCGTGCTGCACCGGTGGAGTGGCCAGACGGACTTCATCCTCGGCTCCGCGACGTCCGGACGCGATGTGCCGGGCACCCGCTCCCTCGTGGGCGACTGCACCAACTTCCTTCCGCTGCGCCTGCGCCTTCCCGCTGACACCACCGTGTCGGGGCTCCTCTCCAGCGTGAAGCAGACGACGCTGGACGCGCTGGCCCACGGGTACGTGCCGTATGACCACGTGCTCGCCGTGGCGCAGCCGGGCTCGCAGCGGCGCGAGCTGTACAACATCGCCTTCGTCCTGGACGACTACGCCATTCCGCGCGCCCAGCCGGTGGGCGGTGGACTGACGCTGGACGTGGGGCTACTAGACAACCGCACCACCGAACTCGACATGACGTTCGAGGCCGCCCCCGGGCCGGACGGACTGCTCATCGGCTGCAAGTACGCCACGGACCTCTTCGAGCCGGAGACCATCGACCGACTCCTCTCCCACGTGGAGAACGTCGTCGGCGGAATGGTGGCGGCCCCGGAGACGAAGCTCTCCGAGCTGCCCGTGATGACGGAGGCGGAGCGCCACCAGGTCCTCCATGGCTGGAACCCGCCCGTCGAACCATTCTCCACCGGCACGCTGGTGGAGCGCTTCGAGGCGCAGGTGGACCGCACGCCGGACGCCATCGCCGTCAGCTTCGAGCTGCGCCAGCTGACGTACCGCGAGCTGGACGCCCGGGCGAACCGGCTGGCCCATGTCCTCCAAGCGCGTGGGGTGGGCCCGGAAGTCCTCGTGGGCGTGTGCCTGGAGCGCGGCGTGGAGCTGGTCGTCGCACTGCTCGGCATCCTCAAGGCCGGAGGTGCGTACCTGCCGCTGGACTCCGCGCACCCGCGTGAGCACCTGGCCTTCCTGCTGGAGGATGCGCGCTCGCCGCTCGTCCTCACCCAGGCGTCATTGGAGGACCGCGTGCCGTCCGTGGACGGCACCTCTGTGCTCACGTTCGAAGCGGCGATGGCCTCCGGAGCTTCGTCTGAACGGCCCGCGCACAGGAACGCTCCGGGCGACCTCGCGTACGTCATCTACACGTCGGGCTCCACCGGACGTCCCAAGGGCGTGATGGTGCAGCACGACCACGTCACGCGGCTCTTCAGCGCGACGGACGCGAAGTTCCACTTCGGGCCCAAGGACGTGTGGACGCTGTTCCACTCGTACGCGTTCGACTTCTCCGTCTGGGAGCTGTGGGGCGCATTGCTGTACGGCGGCCGGCTGGTGGTGGTGCCGTACTTCGTCAGCCGCTCGCCGCAGGCCTTCCTGCGCCTGCTGGCCGACGAGGGCGTCACCGTCCTCAACCAGACGCCCACCGCCTTCCGCCAGCTTCTCCACGCCGAGCAGCAGGCCGCGTCCCAGGGCGAAGCCCTCACCCTGGCGCTGCGCTACGTCATCTTCGGCGGAGAGGCGCTGGACCTCGCGTCGCTGCGCCCCTGGTTCGAGCGCCATGGCGACGCACGGCCCCAGCTCGTGAACATGTACGGCATCACCGAGACCACGGTGCATGTCACGTGGCGCCCGGTGGGGCTCGCGGATTTGGAGCGTCCCGGCTCCAGCGTCATCGGCCAGCCCATCCCCGACCTCCAGCTGTACCTGCTGGACGCGGCGGGACAGCCGGTGCCCCTTGGCGTGCCGGGCGAAATCCATGTGGGCGGCGCGGGCGTGGCCCGGGGCTACCTGCGCCGGCCCGAGCTCACGGCCGCGCGCTTCGTGGACGACCGCTTCGGCCCCGTGCCGGGTCGCAAGCTCTACCGCGCGGGAGACCTGGCGCGGCGGCTGCCTTCCGGAGACTTGGAGTACCTGGGCCGCATCGACCACCAGGTGAAGCTGCGAGGCTTCCGCATCGAGCTGGGCGAAATCGAGTCCTCGCTCAGCACGCACCCCGACGTCCGCGAGACGGTCGTCATCGTGCGCGAGGACGTGCCCGGAGACCAGCGCCTCGTGGCCTACGTCGTCCCGGCCACGGTGGAGGCCGGAGTCCTGCGCGAGCACCTGCGCGCGCGTCTGCCCGAGTACATGGTGCCCGCCGCCTTCGTCGGCCTGGGCGCCCTGCCCCTCACCACCAACGGGAAGGTGGATCGCCGCGAGCTTCCCGCGCCCACCGCCTCCACGTCCTCCAGTGAGGACGACGCGCCCCTGACGCCGCTCCAAGAGCAACTGGCGTCCCTCTTCCGTGAAGTGCTGCGCGTGGAGCGCGTGGGCGCGCACGACGACTTCTTCGACCTGGGTGGGCACTCGCTGCTGGCCACGCAGCTCGTCACCCGGGTGGCCGCGCGGTTCGGCGTGGACCTGCCCCTGCGCACGCTGTTTGAGGCGCCCACGTTGACTCAGCTCGCGGAGCGCATCCAGGCGCTGCCGTCGCGCGCCGTCAGCCCTTCTCTTCCCACCGTGCCGCGGGACGGGGACCTGCCGCTGTCGTTCGCGCAGCAGCGCATGTGGTTCCTGGAGCAGCTGGAACCGGGACAGGCGCTCTACAACATCCCCCTGGCCCTGCGGCTCACCGGGGCCCTGGACGTGGAGGTGCTGCGCCGCACCTTCGCGGAAATCGTTCGCCGGCATGAGCCGCTGCGCACCACCTTCCTGGAGCGCGAGGGCCAGCCCCTCCAGCGCATCCACGCCGCGCCCGCCGAATGGCCGCTGCCGTTGGAGGTCCTTCCCGAAGGCGCCGCACGAGAGGACACCCTGCGCCGCCGCATGCGTGACGAGGCGGCCCTGCCCTTCGACCTGCGCACCGGCCCGCTGCTGCGCACGCGCCTGCTCAAGCTGGCCGCGCAGGAGCACGTGCTGCTGCTGAACATGCACCACATCGTCTCCGATGGTTGGTCCATGGGCGTGCTCGTGCACGAGGTGGGCAGCCTCTACGTGGCGTTCGCAGAAGGCCGTCCCTCACCCCTTCCGGCGCTGTCGGTGCAGGCCGCCGACTTCGCGGTGTGGGAGCGACTGGAGGGGAACTCCGAAGGCGTGCAGGCTCACCTGGAAGCCCTGCGTGACTCCCTGAAGGACCTGCCCGCGTTGACGCTGCCGTCCGAGCACGGCCTGCCCGCGACAAGGACTCTGCGGGGCGCAAGCCATGTCTTCATGCTGCCGGCGTCGTTGGTACGCGCGCTGGAGCAGGTGGCTCGGGAGCGCGACGCCACGCTCTTCATGGTGCTGCTGACCGGGTACGAAGCGCTGCTGTCGCGCTACTCCGGGCAGGACGACTTCGCCGTGGGCAGTCCCGTGGCCCACCGCACCCGGCCGGAGCTGGAGCCGCTCATCGGCGTGTTCCTCAACACGCTGGTGCTGCGTGCCCGCCTGGATGGAAACCCGCGATTCACGGAGCTGCTGGACCGCGTGCGCGAGTCCTCCCTGAGCGCGTATGCCCACCAGGACGTGCCGTTCGAAAGGCTCGTGGAAGCCCTGGGCTCGGAGCGCGGCGCGGACCGTGCCTCGCTGTTCCAGGTGATGTTCGCGCTGCACAACGCGCCGGTGCCGCCGCCCGCGTTGCCCGGTGTGCGCGTGGAATTGCTGCCCACCGCACCGGACACCTCTCGCTTCGACGTGAGCCTGTCGATGATGGCGCGTGAAGGAGGGCTGGAGGGGACGCTCGAATACAGCCTGGACCTCTTCACGCCGACCACCGCCGCGCGACTGGCGTCGCAGTTCCGAGTCCTGCTGGAGGCCGTGGCGAAGGACGCGACGGTGCCCGTCAGCCGCCTGCCACTGATGGACGCCGAAGAGCGCTCCTGGGTGCTGGTGGACTGGAACGCCGCGGCCACCCTGCCCCTCACGGAGGACACCCTCCCTGGCCTCTTCGAAGCCCACGTCCGCCGCGCGCCTGATGCCGTGGCCGTGGAGCACGAGGGCAAGTCACTCACCTACGGAGCGCTGGATGCGCGAGCGAACCAGCTCGCGCGCCACCTGGTGTCCCTGGGCCTGCGTCCGGAGGGCCGCGTGGGCCTGTGCCTGGAGCGCGGCCTGGACCTGGTGGTGGGCATGTTGGGCGTGCTCAAGGCCGGCGGCTGCTACGTGCCGTTGGACCCGTCCTACCCGCAGCAGCGGCTGACGTTCATGTTCCAGGACGCGGGCTTGTCCGCCGTGGTGACGGAGCGCGCGCTGCTGCCGTCGCTCCTGGAGCAGTCCTGGCCGACGGTGTGCCTGGACGCGGAACCGGACGCGCTGGAGCGCCACGCCACCACCGCGCCTGCTGGGGTGCCGGTGCTGCCGGGCCAGCTGGCGTACGTGCTCTACACGTCGGGCTCCACTGGGACGCCGAAGGGTGCGGGCGTGGAGCACCGCTCCATCGTCCACCTGGTGCGCGAGACGAACTACGTGCGCCTGACGCCGCAGGACTGCATCGCGCAGGTGTCCACACCGTCCTTCGACGCGGCCACCTTCGAAATCTGGGGGGCGCTGCTCAATGGCGCGCGGCTCGTCATCCTCCCGCGTGACGTCACGCTGTCGCCGCCGCACCTCGCCCGGAAGCTGCGAGAAGTGGGCGCCACCACGGTGCTGCTCACCACCGCCCTCTTCCACGAGATGGCGCGTGAGGAGCCCGGGGCCCTGGCGGCCCTGCGCAACACCTTCTTCGGCGGGGACCGCGCGGACCCTCGCGCCG
>NZ_RAWD01000448.1:0-6147 GCF_003612065.1 Corallococcus sp. CA047B | reverse complement strand
GCCCAACCCGGCGACATCGCGCGCGAGGGCCCGGCGGCGCTCGGAGAGTTCCGCCTCGCGGCCCGCTGCCACGGCTCCCTCGCCCATCGTCGCCGCGCGGGCATAGAGGGCCTGGGCTTCGTCCAGGGCGCCCGCTTCGAGCAGTTGGTCCCCCAGGCGCACGGCGGTGGCGCCCGGTGCACCGGGCAGTTCGAGCGCGGAACGGCGCGCGGCCTCCACCTGGGCCGAAGGCTTGCCTTCCCACGCCAGCAGTTCGGAGCGCAGGAAGGCCGCGGCCGCGCCGGAACGGATGGCCGGGGGCGCGACGACGAGCCGCCGCTTCGCCTCCGCGAGCGCACCCGGACCTGTTGATCCGACGGAGACAAGTCCTGCTTGGATTTGCGCGCCCTGCCCTGTGGTTCCAGCAGCCGCGAACCCGGCCTCGGCTCGCGCGCCATCTCCTGTCGTTCCAGCGGCGAGCCCGGCCCCGGTGCTCGTGCCCTGCCCCATCATTCCAGCGGCGAGCCCTACCTGGGTGAGCGCTGCGTGCGCGGTGGGCAGCGCGAGCGCCTGCATGGCCTGCTCCGCCGGGGGCGCATCCAGCATCGCGGTGCTCGCAGGCAGTCCCAACGCCGCCCGCGCGCCGAGCACGGCCTCCGCGAGGCGTGGATCCTCCGGCGCGAGCGCGCGAGCACGCCGCAACGCGGGAAGGGCCACCGCCGGCCGGTTCGTGCGCTCGCACAGCCGCACCACGGCGCGCCAGGCCTCCAGGTCCCCAGGAGCGATTTCAGCCCCTTCGAGTGCGTGCACGAGCGCATCGTCCGGCCGGTCCTCTTCCAACAACGTCACGAACTCAGCGCGGAGCACTGGATCTCGGGGCCCCTGACGCGCCCACTCCTCCATCAGACGGAGCGCTTCCGCCTTGCGCCCGTCGCGAGTCAACGCACCACACAGCAGACGGCGCGCAGTCTCCCCTCCCCCCAGGTCCAGGGCACGGCGTGCATGTTCCGCCGCGCCACGGAAGTCGCGCTCCTGAAAGAGCGCTTCGGCCAGGGCGAACCGAGGCGACGACTCCGACGGTCGCAACACCACCGCGCGCTTGAGTTCGGTCAGCAGCACGCGCGCTCAGCCCAGATCAAACAGCAGGTCCGTCAGTTCAGCGTCCAGGCGGGCCACCGCGACACGGTCACCCTTCTCACGGGCCGCGCGCAATTCATTGCACAGCGCCTCCAACCGGGGACGCACAGAGGCCGGTGCCGACGCGAGGCGCTCCACAGCGGCGGCCAGCAACGCATCGGAGTCGGTGGCCACGGGCGCGGGCGCGGAGACAGGGACCGCGGCCGCGGGTGCCGTGCCCCATTCGCGCGCGAGCCGCTCCCTTGCCTCCAATCGCTGTTCAGGCCCGAGACGCTGGGAGCGTTTGTCCACCACCAGCACCGCCTCCTTGCCGGTGGAGACCACGCGGGTGGTGACGTTGAGGATGCCGTTGATGTCGTACGTGAACGTGACCGCGACCTTCTCCGCGCCGGCCCGCGCGGGCGGCACGCCCTCCACGGTGTACTCGTCGAGCAACAGGTTGTCGCGCACCAGCCGGCCTTCGCCCTGGAACACGCGGATCTCCACCGAGCGCTGCCCCTCCACCGTGGTGGCGAAGGTCTCCGTGCGCGACACCGGCACCGTGGTGTTGCGCGGGATGAGCGGCGAAAACACCCCGCCCACCCGCTCGCGGCCCACCGACGCCTGCACCTCCACGCCGAGCGTGAAGGGACACACGTCGGTGATCATGATGCCGCGCGCGGCGCTCATCGCTCCCGTCTTCAGCCCCGCCTGGAGCGCGGCACCCAGCGCCACCGCCTCGTCAGGGTTCACCCCCGCGCGCGGCTCCCGGCCGAAGTACTCCGCCACCAACTGGCGCACCAGCGGCACGCGCGAGCTGCCGCCCACCATCACCACCTCCGCGATGGACTTGCGGGACAGCTTCGCGTCGCGCAGCGCGCTCTCCATGGGTTCCAGCGTGGAGCGGATCAACTCCGTGATCAGCCCCTCGAACCGTGCCCGCGTCACCTCCACCTCCAGCGAGGCGGGAGCCCCTCCTCGACCGGGCGCGAGGAACGGAATGACGACCGGCACCGCGTCCACCGCGGAGAGCGCGATCTTCGCCGACTCGGCCGCCGCCTTGAGCCGCACCTGCGCCGCCAGGTTCCCTGCCAGCGAGACACCATGCGCGCGTTCGAACTGCGCCCCCAGCCAGCCCGCCAGCAGCTGGTCGAAGTCGCTGCCCCCGAGCTGGTTGTTGCCCGCGGACGCCTTCACATCCAGCACGCCCTGGAACATCTCCAGCACCGACACGTCGAACGTGCCGCCACCCAGATCATACACAAGCACGTACTGTTCGGCGTCCAGGTGGTCCACCCCATACGCGAGCGCGGCGGCGGTGGGTTCGTTGAGCAGGCGCTCCACCTTGAGCCCCGCCAATTCACCCGCGTCCTTGGTCGCCTGGCGCTGCGCATCGCTGAAGTAGGCGGGCACGGTGACGACCGCCTCCGTCACGGTGCCCCCCAGCGCACGCTCGGCGTCCTCACGCAGCGCGCGCAGGATGAGCGCGGAGATCTCCGTGGGACTGTAGCGCCGGTCTCCCAACGTCACCGGCAGGTCGCGGCCCATGCGCCGCTTCACCTCCGCGACGGTGCGCTCGGGGTGCACGAGCAACTGCGTGCGCGCGGACTCGCCCACGTGCAGCCGGCCTTCCGCGTCCAGGCCCACGACGGAGGGCGTGAGACGCTGGCCCAGCCGGTTGGTCAGCAGGGTGGGACGGCCCGCGCCGTCGAGCGCCGCCACCAGCGAGTGGGTGGTGCCCAGATCGATACCGACGACATGACTCATGAAGGCAGGACTCCAGGTCTTTCAACGAAGGACGCGAAGGACCCGGGGCACGAGGTCCAGGCCCGGGGACACCCGCCCCGGGAGGGCGCGGGGGCTAGGATTCCGGGGGCGTCCAGCGCTCCGCGGGCGCGACCACCGGCGCGGGCTTGGGCTCCGCATAGAGGTCGCGAAGCTGCTCCAGGCCCGCGAGACCGATGCCCGCCTGCCGGGCGATCTCCAGGGCGCGCTCCGGCGAAGCGTGCGTGACCCACGTCCACCGGTACGAGGCAATCAGCCCCCCGATGCAGACCGCCGCGATGATCCCCGGCGTCACGGCCTTGCCGGCCCCCTCGCCGAAGAAGACGGCCAGCCCGAGGAGCAGGCTGGGCAGGCCCGCGATGATGAACAACGTGCGGGCCCACGCCACCAGGACGGACTTCATGCTGATGGGGATGGACTGCCCGCGCCAGCCGTCGCCCTCCTCGGCCACCACGAGCCATCCCTCCGTCGGCAGGAGCGGCAAGAAGTTGAGGTGACCGAACTTCGTCGCCACGTAGCCTACGCCCGGAATCGCATCGACCTTGCCGTACAGCCGGGTACCGAAAATGATCACGTGCTTCCCCCTCACAACGGGCGCGCGGCTCCCTCGGGAAGCAGGCGCGCGGGCGGGAATCCTGCGCCATGCGGCCCGACGGGCGCAATCCCTACCCCAGGGAGGACCGCACCCCGACAAGCTCCCCGCGCAAAGACAGTCGCCCCGACGTGGAAACCCCATACGGGCGGTGCGCGCACCGCCATTGCCTGTCACCGATGCGCGCGACCGCCACCGACGGGATGCCCCGGACAATCACGAAATGCAGCTCTGGTGACTCAAGCCGCCTCCAGCAGGGACCGCACGAAGTCACTGTAGGCATCCTTCATGGGCAGCTCGAAGTCGACCTTGATGCGCCGGCGCTCCGCGAAGACGGCCTCGCCCGTCCTCGGGTCGAGGGCCTCCTTCGCGTACGTCTCCCAATAGAGGCCCGTCCCCCGCTTCTGCCAGTTGGGCAGTTCGTTGAAGTTGATGCCCCGCTGGAAGAGCAGCTCGTTCTTCTGCGCCACCGACAGGCGCAGCATCGCGTTCGTGGCCTCCTCCACGCCCTTGCCCTCGCGGCGCAGGCTCCAGTAGCCGTGCGCGTTCAGCGCGTTGCGGTGCGCGTCCTCGTTGCGCCAGCGGAAGTAGTCGCGCACCAGCTCCGCGTTCGGCAATTCGCAGATGCGGCAGTCGAACGCGCCCAGGTCGCCCAGGAGCAGGGAGAACTTCGCGCTGGCCTCGCCCGCGAGGATGGAGTTGAGCTTGCGCGTCTTGCGCCCGAAGGAGTCCTCCCTCGGGTGGAACAGCAGCGAAATCTCATCGCTCTGGGTGTAGCCGTAGACCACCCGCAAGCCGCAGTTCATCAGGTGCCCGGTCGTCGCGACCATCAGGTCCCGGACGCGGACATCGAAGGGGCTTTCGAAGGCGTGCACCTCCTTCGTCAGCCGCGTGAAGCCGCGGCCATCGAGGCGGGCCACCATGTAGACGCCGGGCAGCACGCACAGGTCGTGCGCGGTTTCAAAGACGCGCATCTTCTCGTCCAGCTCATCGAACTTCACGTTGCCACTCCTCCACGACGAAGCCGTCCGCGGACAGGCGGACGAAGAAAAGGGCGTCAAACCCCTCTTCGGGGCTGGGGACCTGCAAGCGCTTGTAGGTGCCGAGGACGCCCACCGTCGGCACGCGCTGCTCCCCGGAGCGCCGGGCATTGCGCTCGAGCGCGTCCGCGACCTTCGACTGGAAGTAGTAGCCCACGACCCGGAAGCCGAAGCTCTTCGCGGCCCCGAGGTACCGGGCACGCTCCTCCACGGTGGGGTTGGTGTTGTCCACCACCAGCGGCTGCTGCACGCCCAGGCACGCGCGCAGGAGCACGGCCTCCCGGTAACGCGTCTTGAGCAGGTCCAGGCTGATGCGCACGTGGGTGTGGAAGAAGCGCTCCTGGAAGAAGGTGCTCTTTCCCGTCCCCTGGATCCCCGTGAAGATGACCGCTTCCACCCGCGCCTCCGCTCAAACGGTATTCATCCGCGAGCGGCTCCGGACGTTCCGGCGCGTCCGAACCCGACAGGCCTCCGGGCGTCGCGAGGGCTCCCTGAACTTCCTGCCTTGCCGGCAGTGGACCCGCGAAGGCCCCTGTTGTATCCCCGTGGGTGCCGGAGCGGTCCGGGTGAACGCCGGCCATCGCAGGCATGGATGGCGGGAGGAAAGTCCGGGCTCCACAGGGCAGGGTGCTGGCTAACGGCCAGTCGAGGCGACTCGCAGGAAAGTGCCACAGAAAACAGACCGCCTGTCCTCGCAAGGGGGCGGGTAAGGGTGAAACGGTGCGGTAAGAGCGCACCGCGTCCGGGGTGACTCGGACGGCTCGGTAAACCCCACCTGGAGCAAGAGCCAATAGGAACGCGTCCTCGAAAGAGGACAGGGATGGCCCGTCCTACGCGTTCGGGTTGCTCGCTGATGAGGCCCCTGGGCAACCAGGGCCCTAGATGAATGTTCATCACCCATCCCGAAAGGGGTGGGGACAAAACCCGGCTTACAGGGCCGCTCCGGTTTTTTTCCCTGTCATCCGCCCACGGGGACCTGCGCCAACAGCAGGCGCCCCTTGCCGTCGTTGCGCACCGCCTCCGGGTTGTTGATGGGAAGCCGCGAGTCATTGCGCGGCTCCCACAACCCCATCCACACGTTCACCGCGCGCGGCGTGGCGCCCTGCGGCAGGGCGACGACGAACTCATCCTTCACCGTCTCCCCCACCTTCCACTGCGTCGTGGGGTACAGCCCGCCCGCGGGCTTGTGGTCCACGTTGAGGCGCTCCATCCGCCCGTCCGCGTCCTCCACATGGACGAAGACGAGGTAGTCCTCCTCCAGGGGCTGGAGCACCTTGAAGAACACGGTGACGCGCGCCTGGTCCCCGGCGGGGATGCGGCCCGGCTGCACCGAAGCGCCCACCACCTCCACCTTGCCGCCCAGGTTGGCGCCGCTGCGGATGGACAGCGGGGGCACCTGCGAGACGGTGGCCGCGCGGCGCTCCTCGGGGCTGGCGCCTCCGGGGGCTTCCACGATGCAGGCGCTGGCGGTGCCCAGCAGTACGAAGGCGGACAGCAGGACGTTCAGGGGCGGAAGGCGCATGGCGGAGCGCGGTTCTACCCGGCCACGGGCGCTGCATCCAACTGCGCGTTGGTGTATGCGGAGCGGCGATGAAGACCCCGAACGCCCTCGACGCCCTGCTCGCGCAGGTGCCC
>NZ_RAWD01000447.1:0-6159 GCF_003612065.1 Corallococcus sp. CA047B | reverse complement strand
GAGATGTACGGCTCCGCCGCCCGCATCTGCCGGGCCGTCTCGCCCAGCTCACTGCCCGGCGCGTCCGCCTGCTTCCGTGGCTCCTGGTCTGCCATGCGGACGCCTCACCAAACCCTGGGAAAGTCTTGGGTTTCTCTTCGCCAACCCCGACCCCGCCCATACCCGCGCGGGCGCCGCTTAGCACCGAATGCGCGGCGCGTGCAACCGCTACGGGGACGCCGGGGCGGGTGCTGGCAGCAGGGATTGCCGCACCCGCAAGCGCAGCTACCACGGCCCGGGGAGAAAGGGGGGTTTCTCCCTGGAAGCCCCTGGAGGAAGCGGCGAGCGGGCCGGGGAGCGTCCGGTGGATCAGCAACGGTCTTTCCTTCAAGGGTGACGGGCGGCCGGGCGGCCTGCCCGCCGCCTCTACGCGCCAGGGGTGGGCGTCGCCAGCTTGCTTGAGGACACGCTGGACGCTTCTTCCGCCTTCAGGAGTCACCCATGCCGAAGCCGCTCGAGCTCACCTCGCCGCAGTTCAAGGACGGGATGCCCATCCCCATTGCCTACACCGGCGAGGGCGAGGACAAGGCGCCCCCCCTGCACTGGGAGAACCTCCCCCCGGGGGCGAAGAGCCTGGCGCTCATCGTGGAGGACCCGGACGCCCCGGACCCGGCCCACCCGCAGCGCACCTTCTGCCACTGGGTCCTCTACAACCTGCCCGTCAACGCCCAGAGCCTCCCGGACGGGGCCACCCTGGACGTGCTGCCGGACGGGGTGAAGCTGGGGCTCAACGACTTCCACCGGCAGGACTACGGGGGGCCCATGCCGCCCATCGGCAGCCACCGGTACTACTTCCGGCTGTACGCCCTGGACACGGTGCTGCCGGACCTGGGCCGGCCCTCCCGCGCGGAGCTGCGCGAGGCCATGGACGGCCACATCCTGGGCGAGGCCCAGCTCATGGGCACCTACGAGAAGGCGCATCACCGCGCCGCTTCCGACAAGTCCACCCGCCGCGACGGCAGCCGCAACCACTGATGAGAGCAGCCCTCACGGGGCGGGCAGCTCGCGCAACATCACTGCGGGCAGGCCCGGCACCTTGAGGTACTCCACGCGCGTGGGGCGGGCCTCCACCGGGGGCCAGCCCGGCGCGTCCAGCGCGGCGAGCAGCCCCAGCACCGGGAAGTCGAAGGACTCCACGTGCGGTCCCACCGGGGGCATGGGCAGAAGTCCCCACGCGAGCGACAGGCGCAGCCGCTCGCAGCGGGCCACCTGGGGGACGTAGGCCGGCAGGCGGTTCCCCTGGGGGTTGCCCGCTTCCAGGAAGCGGCACCAGGCGATGGCCTCCTCGCGGTTGAGCACCTCCGGCAGCACGTCCTGGAGGAAGGCCAGACGGAGCGGCGTCAGCTCCGGCCGCTTCGCCTCATCCACCCAGGGGAGCTGTTCGCGCACGCGCTCGGTGCGGTGGTAGTCCATCATCCGTCCGGCGCGGTCCACCACCGTCCGGTCCACGCGGCCGAGCGCCTCCCGCTCCCCCGGCGTCAGCGCCAGCGGGGCCAGCGTCCGGGAAGCATCCCGGGTCCACGCCTCGCGGAAGCGGGGGTCCACGTGCAGCCGCGCCAGTGCTTCCAGCGTCTCCGGATAACCCATGGTCGTGTCCCTTCAGGCCGCGCTCGCGCCGCAACGCTGGAGGATGGCGCGCGCACGCGACAGCTCCTCCACCAATCGCGCGAAGGGCGGAAAGCCGCTGTCCATCTCGAAGTTCACGCCCCGCACCGGACAGCGCGGCGCCACGTACTCCAACAGCCGCCACACCTCTTCGGGTGAAGTCGCCGAGTGGCTGTCCAATCGCAGTCCTTCCAGCGTCATGCCGCCCGCCAGGTGGATCTGCACCACCCGCTCCAGCGGCAGCCTGTCCAGGAAGGCATACGGGTCGAACCCGTGGTTGGCTGCATTGCAATACAGGTTGTGCAAATCCAGCAGCAGCCCGCAGTCCGCGCCCTCCACCATGCGGCGCAGGAAGTCCGCTTCGTCCAGCGTGTTGAGCGGCGTGTGGAAGAGATACGCGATGTTCTCCACCACGAAGGGCACGCCCAGGTCCGCCTGGGCCGCGCGCACGTTGCGCACGCAGGTGGCCACCGCCTCATCCGTCAGCGGCACCGGCGTGAGCGCGCGCAGGGGCAGGTCCCCCACGCGCGTGAAACACAGATGGTCGCCGTGCCACACGCTCTTCGTCCGCTGCGTGATGCGGCGCAAACCCTCGCGGTAGCCGGGCGCGTCCACGCCGTCCGAGCCCACCGACAACTCCAGGCTGTGACCCACCAATGGATAGCGCTTCGCGAGCAGGTCCAGGCGCCGCTCGGAGTCCGCCGTGAGCGGCAGGAAGTGCTCGGGCGTCACCTCCAGCCAGTCCACGCCGGGGTTGCCGCGCGCCAGATGCGGATTGAGGTCCCAGCGGTAGCTGAGCCCCACGCCAAGAAAGGGAAGGCCCACGGTGCGCGCTCCTTGCCCTCAGGCCCGCCGCCGGGCCATCACCTGGAAGTGCTGGCCCAGCACCGCGAAGCCCTCGTGCGCCAGCTTCTCCTGCATCGCCAGGATCTCTTCACGCGCGGCCCACGCGTCCCAGGGCTTGTCGGAGCTGCCCCCGCGCGCGGCGGCCATGGCCTTGAGCATGTCGAAGAACATCACCGGCTTGCCGAAGATCTCCAGCAGCTCCGCGCCCGCGGCCGCCACCGCCTGCTCCAGCTCGCGCACCGTGAACGCGTGCACCGGCAGGCCGTAGGGACACGTCGTCCGGCCGTCCTGGAGCGTGCGGAACGCCTCCTCGGGCCGCCCCATCTTCAGGGCGCCGGAGAAGGCCTCGTAGCGGTTGTCCACGCCCAGCACCACCGGCGCCCCCGGCTTCGCCACGCGCACCAGCTCCTTCACCGCGCTGGGGTACGCGTCCAGGCAGTAGGACACCGGGTCGCCTTCGCAGAACACCAGGTCGAACGCCGCGTCCGGCAGGTCCAGCGCCGCCACGTTGCCCTCCACGAAGGTCACGCGGTCCAACAGGCCCTTCACGCCGAACTGCGCTCGGGCCCCTTCCAGCATGCCCGGAGAGATGTCCAGCACGGTGACGTGGTGGCCCGCCTCCGCGAAGCGGGTGCCGAACTTACCCCCGCCGCCGCCCGCGTCCAGCACGCGCCAGGACGTGCCGTCCCTGGGCAGGAGCGCCTCCACCGGCTTCCAGGTGAGGTGCTCGTAGGTGAGCCAGAACAGCTTGATGGCCATGGCGTTGGGGCCACCCTGGTCGTACTTCGGGGACACCTCGTCGTAGCGGCGCTTGAGGCTGGCGGCGTCGGCGGTGCTCATGGGGGTGCCTTCTTTCAGTAGTTGAAGGAGATCTTCGACAGGATCCGCCGCTCCTGGGAGCCGGCGAAGGGCTGATCCGTGTAGACGAGGAAGATGTCGCTCCATTGGCGGTAATGCCAACCAATCATCGCGTCCAGGAACGTGCCCTTCACGGCGTTGTAGTCCGCCAGCTCATACACATCCCCCTTCTGCAGCGTGAGGCGCGCGTAGAGGTCCGGGCTGAAGTGGTAGCGCAGCTGCGCATAGCCAGAGAAGCTGTAGCCGTCACCGGACACGCCGAAGAGGTCGCTGTTCTCCGGCACGCCGAAGTTGCGCGTGTAGAAGCCGCTGAACCGGGCGACGATGTGCGGCCCCACCTTGAAGTTCACCGCGCCGTTCAGGCCGCGAATCTGTCCGCCCAGGAACCGGCCGCCAATGGCGCTCAGCGTGTAGCTCTGCCAGTCATGCGGGAACAGGGTGAAGCCAAACGTGCCCAGGCGGTTTCGGAACCCCTCGTTGTCGTCGTAGATGCCGTCGAAGATGAGCGCGAAGTCGTGGTGCAGGTACGGCTGGACGTTGAGCCGCTGGCGCCAGCGCGTGCGCTGGTGTTCGTGGTTGCGGCGCCACAGCGTGTCCCACGTCACGTCCAGCCGGGGCAGGAAGCGCCACTTGGGGAACGGGTTCAGGAACAGGTGCGAATTGTAGCCCTGCTTGTCGATGACGGGCGTCCAGCCCAGCGGGTTCGCGTAGTTCTTCCCGATGTCCTCGAACTGCAGCCAGAACTCCGACAGCGTGTCGAAGCGGTGCAGGCCCACGTGGTACGCGTCCGAGTCCTCGTTGCCCAGCGGGCTCCAGCTCTTGAGCGCCTGCGCCTGGATGAAGAACTCCTCGAAGACGTGGAAGTTGCCGTCCACGCCCACCGTCTGGAAGTCCGAGTCCCCGAAGATGCCACCCCGCCCGCTGCGGTTGAGCGCCACGAGCGAAATCATCGATCGCTTGCCAATGTCATGCTGGAGGCGGAGCACACCGGAGTTGACGTTCTCGAAGACGTCCCGGCCGTTCGCGTCCTTGCCGGTGAAGTCGCGGTGCTGGATGTCCATCATCGCGAAGTTCGTGTCGCCCACCTTGCCGGTGAGCTGCAACCCGCCCCACACCCGGTCATGCGGCCGGAGCGCGATGCGGCGCGAGGTGAAGATGTTGATGGGCGCGATGAAGAGGTGCTCGCTCTCCAGGAAGAACTGGCGGCGCTCCGGCAACAGCGGCTGTTCGGTGTCCAGCAGCAGGAAGCCCTGGTCCGCTTCGGAGTCGCTGAAGTCCGGGTTGGCCGTCAGCTTCAACGACAGCCACGGGGCCGGGTCGATGCGCGCGTCCGCGCCCACGTTGGGCCGGAGGGTGCCGCGGTCGTCGTTGTACTTGAGCGCCACCGTGGTGGCCACGTAGGGGGTGATGCTGAAGATGGAGCGCGGGTTGATGTCCTTGAGCCCGTCCAGGTGCGGATAGCGGCTCACCTTCGCGCTGTTCACCCCGTCCGGCGTCCAGTTGCTCCACTCCTGGTTGCGCGACTGTTCGCGGTCCAGGAGCATGCCGAACGTCATCTCCTCCTTCTTCTCGAACTGGAAGTTCGCGAACGGGATGCGCACCTCCGAAATCCACCCGTCCTTCACCACCGTGGACTTCGTCTCCCACTCGCCGCGCCAGTTGGTGGAGAACGCCTCGCCGTCGTCCACGATGCGCCCGTCGGTGCGCACGCCCAGCGGGTTGGTCCAGAAGTAGTACGCGTTGCGGTGGTCCAGGTACGTGTCCAGGATGATGGTGATGTTGTCTTCCTGGTGGAGGAACCCCTCGTTCTGCACCGTGTAGCCGGAGATGCGCTCCGGCTTCGAGTCCAGGCAGTGGAAGAGGAAGTAGAGGTTGTCCTTGTCGTAGAGGATGCGGACCTTGGTGTCGTCCGGCGCGGGACGGCCGTAGTCCACGCGCGTGAGGAACCAGCCGCCAATCTCCGGCGCCGTCTGCCACGCCGGCTCGTCCCCCTTGCCGTCGATGGTGATGACGTCCTTCGTCTGCGTCGCCGTGACCTTGTAGGTCGAATCGGCGAAACCCAGGGCGGGCACCAGCGCGACGCACAGCGCGGTGCCCCAGCGACACACATTTCGAAAGGGGCTCATCCGGGCTCCGTGTTGGGGTTGAGGGCGGTCACCGGGACCGCGACAGGCGAGACGTCGGAGGACTCGCGAACCCTCGACACACAGCCGAGGGCCAGCACGAAGGCCGCCGAGGACAGAAGGAACGTGAAGCCAATGCCGGCCCGCTGCGCGACCAGGCCGTAGGTGATGGGCGCGAGCACGCCCGCCAGCGCCGCGCTGGAGCCCAGCGCGCCCATGAAACGTCCGCGCTCCGTGGGCGACGGCACCTGCTCCACCACCAGCGCGGACGCGGAGCTGCGGTGCAGGCCGTCCGGCACCGCGAGCAGCACCCACGCCCCCACCAGCGCGCCCAGCGCGTATTCGTGCGGCAGCCACCCGGAGGCGCCGAGCACCGCCGCCATCACCGCCATGCCCGCCTGGCCCAGCGTGATGAGGCCCACGCGCCGGGGCAGCCGGTCCGACAGCCGTCCGCCAAAGGGCTGCACGAACGCGAAGACGAGCCACGACACCGCCACCAACGGCCCCACCAGCTCCCGGGGCGCCCCCAATTCCACCGCGTAGAGCGGCAGGTACGTGGGGAACAGCGCCAGCGCGAAGGTGAAGAAGAACTGCCAGAGGAACAGGCCCGAAAGATGCGGGTGGTTCTTCACATACGTGAAGGGAGACAGGAGGCCCTGGAGCGCCAGCGCCCAGCCCGCCCGCACCC